>SUVJ01000101.1 GCA_015062045.1 Akkermansiaceae bacterium | reverse complement strand
GGGCTATTCTATGGCGCCCCTCACCGGGGCTCAAAAAGTCGGCTCGCTAACGCTCGCGGGGTCTCCCCCACAACTACCAATTTGTGAGGGTAGCAGAGTTTTTAGAGATTCCCTATTTGTAATATGCCATTTCGTTTTGAATAAAATACCGCCCCGAGTGCAGGGCAATGGGTAGTAAAGGCATCGGGGGCTCTCTGTATCACGAATCGAGGGGACCCTGCTTGTAAAAAATAACAATAAACCATTTTTTAGCTTGTCAATGGGGTGCGGGTGTGGTACTCTTGGCGCACTTACGCCACAAACGCTCAATCATGAACAAGACTCAGCTCATCAATGCTATTCGCCACGAGATGGGGGAAAATGCCACCCTCAAAGCCGCAACAGAGGCTCTTAACGCCACCCTTGCCGCTATTACTAAAGCCGTGGTAACGGAGAAAGTTCAGATTCAAGGTTTCGGCACCTTCGAGACCAAGAAACGCGCAGCCCGCACTTGCCGTAACCCCTTAACGGGCAAAGCTGTTAAAATACCTGAGAGTGCCGTGGTCAGTTTTAAACCTTCTGCTGCCCTTAAGAGCCATTAATGAGAAAATGAAGGCGTTTTTTTACATAGCAGCATGGGCTCTTTTTGCCGGTATAACGGCGCAAGCTTTGCCGCCGGTTAAGAAAAACGCAAAGACCATTGCCTCTGCCCCGTATTTGCAGGTTAAACAAGCCTACCTGGATGTGCTTAGGGATTTGGGGGCATGCATGGCCACGGTGAAAGACAAAGATAGTGCAGATGCCGCAGCTGCAACTGTTTGCTCTTTGAATGAGCGCCTTATTGCCTTGAGAAAAGAGGTACAAAACCTGCCCCCTGCGCCTAAATCTATTCGTTCTTATATTTTGAAACGATTTGATGATGAGCAAAATAAAGAAATTGCAGAATCCGGTGTTGGCAAAGCCTTGGAGCTGATGATGCGCAGCGATGCCCCTTGCTACGGCTCCACCGCACTTCAGCAGGCACTGGATGCGTTTTTTAATACACTTTGCAGTGCAGAGCTTTAAACGGCCCCGGTATAACGTTTGATAATAAGGTAACGCGTGGGAACAATCAGAGACTTTGGTTTCCTCCATGTTCGCTCGCCGAATTTCATAGCCCGTAGGGGATGGGAATGTTTAATATTTAATATTTAATGTTTAATATTTAATATTTAATGTTTAATGTTTAATGTTTAATGTTTAATGTGAGCGTGGGCCAATTTTTAAGCCCCCTTGTGGGGCGAAATAATATAGGCAGGGGCGTGAGCCCGGAGCGGAGCGGGACTCGGGGTTAACACCCCTCGTGGGGATTGTGTCGGCCTCCTCGCGTTGCTCGTCGGGCTCAATGTCATTTTGGAACGTTTTGCAGGGGTCGCGCGCGCACTGCGTGCACGCTTGACCACCTGCCTATGCTATTTCGCCCCTAACGGGGCTCAATAATTCGGCGGGCGGAGCCCACGCGGCAATAATTTTTTACTGCGCGTCGTTGCGCTCCTTGCATGATAGCTCGCGTTGCTCGCATGATAGTTTTACATGATAGCGGGGGCATGATAGTTCGCCCTTGCGGGCGAACATGGAGGGGAGAGGCAAACGGATTACCACCCCAACTTGGCGCGCAGGCGTGCGGCGTAATCGCTTGTGGGTAGGGTGAGTAGTTTGAGAGCGGTTTCCGCCTTGCGTATGGTGAGGGTCTCGTTCAGCGCAATGGGGCGTGTGGCATGGCCGTCCACAGAGTAGATGAGGGTCTCCCCGGCGCGGCCACGGCGTTCTCGCGGTCGGAGCGTTATCTCCACGTCATCCGGCAGCACAACGGGGCGGCTGGTAAGGCTGTGCGGGCAAATGGGGGTAAGACACATCACCCCCGCAGTGGGCCACAGCAAAGGTCCCCCCGCAGAAAGTGAGTAGGCTGTGGATCCCGTGGGCGTGGCCACCAAAACACCATCTGCATGGTAGCGGTTGAGCAGGCAGCCGTCCAGCTCTACATCCACGTCAATCATGCGGCCGGTTTGGTCACGCATTAAAGAGATTTCATTGAGTGCCAACAAGGACTCGTGTGTGGTATCGGGGGAAGAGCAACAACGGGTCACACTGAGCATGGCTCGGTTCTCTACCCCGTATGCACCGTTGGCTAAGGCCGCCACCAGGGTTTGCACCTCTTCTCTGCCGGCAGCGGTAAGGAACCCCAAGTGACCCATGTTGATGCCGCCCAAGATGATACCATGTTGCGCAGCAAAAGTAGCGTGCCCCAGCATGGTGCCGTCTCCCCCCAAGCAAATGAGTACTTCCGGGCGGCCGAGTACGGGGTCGGTTTGTGTATGGCGACCATACTCGTATGCCATAAGCCCCGCCTGCTCGCAGGCTTGCAAAAGCTCCTGCATCACCAGCACGCACTCCGATGTGCGCATGGGTGAAAGTACACCGATGGATGCAGGGGGCTTCATACCGTGTGGCTTGTATCAGCGTTGCTCTCGCACAATCTCCGTGCCGATACCCTCGGGGGTAAAGATCTCCAGCAGGAGGGTATGGGGCAGGCGGCCATCAATAAAGTGCACCTTGCGCACACCGGCGTTCAGGGCATCTATGGCACTCTTTACCTTAGGAATCATACCGCCGGAGATGATGCCCGTTTTCATCAGTTCATCCGCCTCTTTACGGTTGATGCTCTTGATGATGGTGGAGGGATCCTTGGGGTCATACATCAACCCCGGAACATCGGATATATAAATCAATTTAACGGGTTTCAGCTCTCTCGCCAAGGCGGCTGCTGCAAGGTCAGCATTCACGTTGAGAGCCTGGTTGGTGCCCAGCTCTCTGGCCAAGGGAGAAATAATCGGGGTGATTTGCAGGGAGAGTGCCTCTTCCACACGAGAGAGCAGGGAGCCAATGACTTGCCCCACCATGCCGATGTCTATCGGGTTGCCCTCTGCATCTCGCTCTGTAATCTTTTCACCCACAAATACATTGGTGCCGGGTATGCCTACGGCCTTGCCGCCTGCCTCGCGCATCATACGCACCAAACCGGGGTTAATGGTGCCGCTGAGCGTGCGCTCCACAATATCTATGGCCTCGGGGGTGGTAACGCGCAGCCCGTTCACAAACTTGGCCTCCAGCCCGGCCTCTGCCATGGCTTTGGAGATAGCCTTGCCGCCGCCGTGCACCACCACAGGGTTTAGCCCCATGGCCTCCAGCACTACAATGTCTCTCATGAGAGATTTCACCAGCTCGGGGTCATCCATGGCAGAGCCCCCGAACTTGATGAGCACCATTTTGTCTCGGTATGACTGCATGTATTGCAACGCCTCTACGAGGATGTTGGCTTTCTGAATTTCCAGCTCGGGCTGGTCTACCTTGCGCTTGCTGATCATGGCGTCAGATATATCGTTTGAGTTTGAATATGATGAGCGGTACGGCCCCGGCCAGTACCATGAGAATGAGTGAGAGCCAGAACCCCCACTCTGTCTCCAGGAAGGGAATGTAGCGGTAATTCATGCCGAAAATGCTGGCTATGAGCGTGGGGGGTAAGAATACCACGCTCATGATGGTGAACACCTTAACAATGTCATTCTGCTCAATGTTAATGAGCCCCAACACCGCATCAAGCATGAAATTGATTTTATTGGAAAGGAACGATGCGTACTCCGATAGGGAGTTAACGTCTCGCGACACGGGGCGCAGCGGCACATACAAGCTATCGTGCGTGCTCATGCAAGAGTCCTCATTACCGGCAAAGGTGATAAGGCGCAGCAAGTTGACCAAGGCATCTCGCTGGCGTGTAATAAGGTCACCCACGCGCCCCAGCTCCTCCAAAGCGTCTCGCAGGTCATCCGTATCGGGCGCTTCCTCCTTCTCCTTGCGCCGGCGTTGAGAGATGAATACTTTTTTGGAGAGCGTATCAAGCTCCGTTCCGAAACGCTCCAACACGTCTGCCTGGCGGTCTACCAAGGTCTCCAGCAGCCCTATGAATACCAAATCTCGGTTGGTGGTTTGGCGGCGTAATAATTGGTGCGAGAATACGCGGAAAGAATAGGAGTCCGTATGGCGTATGGTAATGAGCAGCTTCTCTTTAAGAATAAAGGTGATTTCTGCAATGATGGGTTCATCCGTCTCCACGCGGGAAAGCACTGTTGTGGTCATGAATCGGCCACCGTCCTCACAATACAGACGAGATGTCGCCTCAATTTCCCGCATCTCATCCTTGGTGGGCATCTCTATGGCGCAAAGCTTTTCTGCAAAGCTCAGCTCCTCTGCATTAGGTGTCAGTAAATCAATCCAAAAAATATCACCCTTACGGTTTTCCTGCTCTTCCAGGCCAACCGTGCGCGAGATTCCCTCCTCCGACTGTGAATAGATACGAATCATCGTCCTCTCGTGGTGCAGATGTTTCCCTTATTATACCCCGCTCTGTACGCACATAATCTAGCATATTTATTTTTCAAAAGCAAGCAGTAAAGACAAATAAAGGATATTTTTCATGCGTCTCCCACTCGGTTTAAACATCCACCTTGGCAAAATAATACCCCACACCGCGCTCTGTGCCGATGCAGCCGGCATACTCGCCCAATTTCTGCCTCAGTCGTTTCACATGCGTATCCAAAGCGCGGGATTGTGTGGTGTCTGCATACCCGAACAAGGCTGTTTGCAACTTGTAGCGATCCTGCACCTTGCCCGGGCGCTCCATAAGGTACGCCAGCAGGCGAAACTCTGCCGTAGTCAAATCAAGCGGTTCTCCTGCCACTGTGGCGGCAAGCGTGTTTTTATCCAGCGCAATGGGGCCGTTGCGCACTACCAGTTGTTGGGAGGATGCCGTATCCGTACGCGCTAATATGTTGCGCACACGCAGCACCAGTTCTTTAGGGCTGAACGGCTTGGTCATATAGTCATCCGCCCCCAGGCTCAATCCGGCCAAGCGGTCCTCCAACTGAGCCCGTGCGGTTAAAAACAGGGCCGGTATCTTCTCCGTGAGTGGGGATTCTTTCATGCTGCGGTATATCTGTAACCCATCCATGCCCGGCAGCATAATATCCAATATTACCATATCCGGCAGCCATTCCCGTATCTTGGCAATAGCCTCTGAGCCATGGTGTACCATGGCCGTTTGCCACCCTTGCCGCTCCAGGTTAAATGCGACAAGTTCGGCAATATCCTCCTCATCCTCTACTATCAGAATACGCGTCGCCATTACTCTTTCTATTTTTCCTACAGCCAAAGCATAGCATATTTTCTTTGCCGTGTTCAAGCTGTTTTGTGTGAAGATATCGTCACATTTCATATCTCCATACCGTCAATTTACCTGTTTTAATAGAGATTCAATTTTTTCCAAAGCCGGTCAGATTTGCCAAAATGGCAGTAATTTGTAGTAGCCGAGAATATCGGATTTTTTGAGTCCAAGCTCTCTAACGATCTCTGCGGGCTTGAATGAGATTGCTTCCTTGATTTGCCCTGCCAATTCGTGCTCGGCCGTGATGGACTCGAAAAAAGAATGAAAGTAAGTGTTCATACCTGAGACCACTTGTTAAAAGGTAAAGAAAAAGCCGCTGCCTCAAATCGAAGCAACGGCTATTGTTAATAGCTTAAATTTGGGTTACTTGCGGCGCCGACGTGCTGCCAGACCGGCCAAAGCCAGCAGACTCAGCGTAGCCGTGGTGGGCTCGGGGATTGCGGGAACACTAGCCCCAAGCACAATATTGCTCAGGCCGATATAAGTACCTGTATTTGTATTATCGTTTGCATTAGTAACCGTCAACGTGAACTTGGGAGTCATTCTGGAAGAGACGGTGATGGGGCTATCAAAGGTAATCTCGAAATCCTGCTGATAGTTGGTATTGTTATTAGAATTCCCCAATTCCTTAATTGTTGTTGCTAATTCTGTATTACCATCCATGAGTGTAAAACTAACGTCTCTGGCAAGGTTGTCAGCATTTTGGGCGGTGCCGCCATTATTGAAAGCATAAACAGTAAGCGTGATGGAGTTTAACTCTACTACCGATTTAAGATCCATTTGCGGGGTGAACTGCATGGTAATAGACCATGAACCACCACTGCCAACATTGAGGTCGGGGCTCAGAGTATTCGGGTTTACACTTGTGTTTTTGAATCCAAGCTCATCCCCATTGGCAGTATTTATGCAGTTCCATAAATCGACTCTTGCGATAGGAGAATCGGAACCGAATGTGGCCGAAATCTGGTCTTGTGTAGTGCCTTCATCGGTTGTTACGGTTTCTCGGTTAATCTTGGCACTATATGTGTTCGTTTCAGTTTCTGCGCCTGCAACATAACTAAGCATCATCAGTGCGATAATTGTTTTTCTCATGTTTGTAATATAGACTGTTAAGAGTTTTACTCAGCTCGTGCAGGGGTACTCGTTCCCGCGCGCGTTGGGAGGCTGAGAGACCTGCCCCGAGCTGATGACGATAATATACAGTATTCCAAATGATGTAGTTGCCGAAATAGTTAGTTTTCAACGATTAAAGGTCGTAACCTTAATGAAATATTGTTTAATCCGTTCATAACGTAATCGATGAAAATGCATTATTTTTAAGATTTTTGGTGTTTTTTGCTTGCTACAGCCTTTGGAATGCTGTGGGTGGGGCGGAGCAATGAGCCTTTGGCGTTGGTTTTGAGGGTGAAGGGGAATCTCAGCTCGGAGATGTCTTATCGGCGTTCGGGGGCAAACCAGCTGCCTCATTCTTTTGTACACGATGCCCCGCGCCACTACCGGAAAAGACTGTGAAAGAGGTTGGACACAGTTTGACCACATTTTATCTTGCGTTTTAGGCATATTTTACGGAATTGCGGCAATCGTGTAGGGGGCTTTCGCCCCCTCACACACCACCGTACATGCCTTTTATGGCATACGGCGGTTTCCTAACCTTTACAGACTACGCTCTGCAATGAGACTACCCCCTGTTTCCTGAACCACTC
>SUVJ01000100.1 GCA_015062045.1 Akkermansiaceae bacterium | reverse complement strand
AATCAATTCCATGATTTCGCGCATCCAACTCAAAACACGAGGCCTACCCTCCGTTGATTATCTCCTGCTCAAACTCAGGCAGCTAACATCCCCGTCATTCACGCGACTTTTTTGACGCAGTGCCCATTTTTTTCGAATTCTGCCAAACAGAGCAATACCGTCCCATGTTGTAACGCCGTTCATAATGGCTAAAATAGTTATAATTATAATATCTATAAGTTTGTGTTTTAAATTAAAATCACTTCTATTGTCTTCGATGCAGGATATGTAATTAATGAGTTTTTCCATGCGTATATTATAATGCATATGAGCGTTGTATGCAATACTAATATTATATTAAATGGTATTATTTATGTTTAATATTTTAAGAAATTTACAATCAGAAAATAAGATATATTTGATTAATTTTGTATGACAAAATCCCAATGCGTTTGTCCTGGGTCGCACCATAGTCAAATTTGCTGCGAAAAAGCGAAATACTGACGGGAGCTTCGAAAAAGCCCCTTTTCGAAAAGCCTAGGATTTATCAGCACTTGCGTCTCTCAGAAAAATCTTTGGGACACATGTGGTGCTACGCTTCAAAATCGTGCTTCAAAATCGCGCAAAAATGGCTTGACATCAGTGGGTACAGAATGATATAAGAGAGACATACGTCGCATACACACAAGAGAGGGGGGGGTAAATTTCCTTCCTAAGTGTCGAAAGAATGGCGTAAGTTATAGATTATGAATGTAATCAGTATAACTGAAAAATACCGTTTCCGTCATGTTTTGTCATCTCCTATGACAATGCCTAATTTTATAATTTTTCGAAATGCAATCACTTATTTCTATTATTGTTCCAGTATATAATACTGCGCCCTATTTGCGGCGTTGTTTGGATAGTTTGAAAAATCAGACCTATTCTAAGCTGGAGATTATATGTGTCAATGATGGTAGTACCGACAATTCATTAGATATATTGAATGAATATGCTAGGCAGGATTCTCGATTTATCATTAAAACAACAAAAAACTATGGGCTCGCGGCGGCTCGAAATATAGGTCTTAATCTTGCGAATGGACAATGGGTTACTGGTGTTGATTCAGATGATTACATTGATGCTGACACTTGTGAGTATATAATGTCGTATGCGTATGCGGATGTCAATGTGATTCAATATGGTTTAAGAGAAGTCTTAGAAGAGGAATCAACAAAAGCATTAATTGATTTGCGCCGCAGAAACGGGCATTCATACGGAAAACATATCGTTACTCCTCTTATACTAATTAATCAGCCATGTGAATTCTGTAGCAAGTTCTGGAGGAAATCATTTCTTGATAAACATCGATGCCGTTTTCCTGATGGCTGTTGGTATGAGGATTGGTTCTTTTATTGGGCATATATGCCTTTAGCCAAATGTGTATTATGTTTGCCTGAATGTAAATATGTATATTTGAGACGCAAAACATCCATAATGGGATTAACGCAGAAAAAATCAGAAAAATCCATAGATCATATATATGTATTGAAACAATTGATTCAGTATAGAGAAGAAAATTCTTTGCCGAAAGTCTTTTCTTGTCTTAATATTTTGAATTTTTTGAGCTGTCAATATTTCATTAATAAAAATTTGCCTGCTCATTTATCAACTGCTGCTCAGGAAGAGATGCGAATAATAGCCTCCTCTTCGCTCTTTAATTCTTGGAGAATATGGCTGAAATATTTGAAGCCTCATTCATTTTTCTCAACTTTATTTATTAAATATATTCCAGGGAAAATATATTTGAAGTTTTTCGGAATGAATATATTTTTTGTTCACTTAGAATGGGACAAATTAGTTGTCCGAATGTTGGGTAAACGTATTTTCAGAAAGCGTCTGTGGTAATTTTTATCGTGGATTCCCGGAACGAAATACCAGTATGCTGTCGTGTTGGGGGGGCTCCCCCTCACACATCACCGTGCGTGCTATTTATGGTATACGATGGTTTCCAATTAGTGTTGGAGGAGTTGATAAAACGAGTTATATCCCTCTGCTCGTAGCCAAGCATTGTCCATGCTGATATTCGCTGGTTCCGAGCATACTTCTCCACCACCTACGGGCCGGATGCCCGCGGGGCTATCTCCATGAACTTCGGTCCGCTCAACCTGGCCGGTGGCGAGCGCCGCCTTAACGTAGCCGTTACCCGTGCCCGTTGCGCGCTGCATGTGTTCACCTCTCTCAAGCCCGAGGATATTGACCTGAAACGCACCAAGGCGCGCGGCGCGGCAGATTTCCGTGCCTTCCTGGATTACGCCCGCCGTGGGGCTGCCTCTTACCTGCGCTTGCAACAGGGGGCGTCTGCCGAAGCTGCGGATGCCTTGGCAGACTCCATTGCCGCAGAGCTGGAGAAGCTCGGCTGGCAATGTACCCGCAGCGTTGGCGTGTCTGATTACAAGGTGGATTTGGCCGTGCTGAACCCGCAGCATGAGGGTGAGCTGTTGGCCGGTATTGCGTTGGATGGCGCGGTGTATGCCGCTGCCAACACCGCCAGAGACCGCGATGTGTTGCGCAGCTCTGTGCTCACGGGGCTGGGCTGGCGACTCCTGCGCGTGTGGGCGCTGGATTGGTGGCAAGACCGCGAGCGTGCTCTGCAAAATCTGCATGCTGCCCTCAACAAATGCGTGGAGCAGGGGCCCATTCAATTGCCCGAGCTGCCGGAGCTTACCGCCCCTGCAGGCCCCGCCTCAGAGCCGTTGCCCGAGCCCGAAGCTGCCAAACCCGTGGCTGCGCCGCCGCCCCTGTTGGGGGAACCGGGCAAGGAGTATACGCCGTCCTCAGCCTTGCCCCCGCTCTTTGAAATGACGGATGCCGGCCTGCGCTCTGCCATCAAATCCATCGTGTCGGTAGAGGGCCCCATGAAAGAGAGCTTCCTTTACCGCCGCTTGCGGGATATTTCCTTCTCCCCCGCCGTTACTCCCACCATTCGTGCCCGTATTCACAGCATGGTGCAAACCATGGTAAACAGCGCCCAACTGGCTTGCGAGCCGGAGCCGCAGGATGCCGTGTTGCGCCTGCCCACCCAGCCCGCCGTTCTCCCCCGTGCCCGCGGTAACAGAGATTGGGATGACGTGCCGAATGCCGAGCTGCTGGCCATTGCAGACCTTGTGCACGCGCACCTTAAGTGCATTGCCGGTACGGATGACCACCTGCGCGGCATTGCTGCCTACCTCGGTATCTCTCGCCTCACGCGCACTTTCAAAGATCACCTCACCGCTCTCCTGCAACAGCGTAATGCATAACCTCTATTCTGCATAACGGGAAATTTTAGTAAAAAAAGGCAGATATTTACGGTAAATCGGGTGTTTTATGATTGCAGGGGCAGGGGAGATATGGTAAAATGCGTTGCGAGTAAAAATTTACTATACACTTACGGCTATGACGACAGACCACACGATACGCGGTAAAAAGGTATTTGAGGATGAGATTGCAGCGTTGCAGGCCATCTGCGAGCGGCTGGATGACTCCTTTGTAGCAGCAGTAAACGCCATGCGCAAGGCCATAGAGACCGGCCACAAGATTATTGTGGTGGGTGTAGGCAAGAGCGGGCTTATCGGCAACAAGATTGCCGCCACGCTTACCTCTACGGGGGCTCCTTCGGTAGTGTTGGACTCCATGAACGCCATGCACGGCGACTTGGGTATCGTGCAGGATGGCGACGCCTGCATTGCCATGTCTTTCTCCGGCGAAACGTCTGAGCTGCTCACGCTCATGCCGTTCCTGAAGCGTTTTGACATGCCCATTATCAGCATGACGGGCAAGCCGTCCTCCACGCTGGCAGAGCTGAGCGATGTGGTGCTCAACACCGCTGTGGAGCGCGAGGCCGACCCGCTGAATCTGGCCCCCACTTCATCCTCCACCGCCATGTTGGTGATGGGCGATGCTTTGGCTATGGCCCTGCTGGAGGCACGCAACTTTACCAAGGAAGACTTTGCCCGCAGCCACCCCGGTGGTTCTTTGGGCCGCGCTTTGTTGATGCGCATTGCCGACATTATGCGCAAGGAGTACGCCACGCAGCCCGAGGGTGCCACGGTGGCAGAGTGCATTATCGCCATGACGGCAGCCCGTGCCGGTGCATGTGTGCTGACGCATGAGGACGGCACGCTGGCAGGTGTGTTCACCCATGGTGACTTTGCCCGCGCTTACCAGGCAGATCCCGCTTGCGGTATGCACCCGGTATCCGACTACATGACCAGGAATCCCGTGTTTGTGGAGGCCGATAAACTGGCGATGACCGCTGTGAAGACGCTGCGCGACCGCCGCATTGACGACTTGGTGGTGCTTGATGCCGAGCGTAAGCCCGTGGGCCTCATCGATACGCAGGATTTAGTGCGTCTGAAGCTCATTTAAGCCTAAAAAAGCAAAAAAATACAAATAAAACACACTTTAGGCTTGCAATCTGTTTGAAAAAGGTGCATCATACGCCACCGCTTTTTGCGAAAGCAAGACATCTTACTAAAAACACTGTTATGAGAAAGTACGAAGCACTGATCGTTCTGAACATGAAGGGTGCCGCCACCCTTGAGGAGCTCACCGCTGCCATGAAAGGCCAGCTTGAGGCTGCCGGCGCCAAGGTTACGGAGGTTACCAATGTTGGCCGCCGCGAGTTTGCCTATGAGTCTGGTCACATGACTCACGGCCAGTACATGCTCTTTGCCTTTGAGGCAGAGCCCACCGTAATCCGCACTGTTCGCGAGGCTCTTGCCATCGACGAGCGCGTTCATTACCAGTACTACCGCGCCAAGTAAGCAATTGCTCACTTGCACGCATTAAGCCGAATCTTTTTTAGCTGCAGATTCCTGTTACTACTCGGGAATCTGCAGCTCTCTTTTAAATTGTACATTGTTCATCTATAATCCGCTCACCACATATTCTTCACTTCAATGAAAAGTAAAAAAGCTCCCATTAAGCGCAAGGTTAAAAATTGGTCTGCGGCAGATTCTGCCGACCTTTACGGTGTAGAGAACTGGAGTAACGGCTACTTCGGGGTTTCTCGCAACGGTGAGGCTACGGTGAATTTAATTGATACGGATGGCGAGGCTCGCCCCGTGAGCTTATATACCATCATGAAAGGTCTGGCAGAGCGCGGTACCGATGCCCCCGTGTTGTTGCGTTTTCGAGACCTCCTGCGCGCCCGCATCGATGAGCTCAACCAAAGCTTTATCAAAGCCATTGCCGAGGCGGATTATAAGGGCGTGTACCGTGGTGTGTACCCCATTAAAGTGAACCAGCAGCGCGAGATTGTGGAGGAAATCGTATCCTACGGCTCGCGTTACCATTACGGGCTGGAGGCCGGCAGCAAGCCCGAGCTTATTGCTGCCATGGCACAAATGCAGGACCCCCAAGCCTTTTTGATGTGCAATGGCTATAAGGATGACGAGTTTATTGACTTGGCCCTGATGGCACAGCGCATGGGGATTAACATTTGCCTGATTTTGGAGATGCCCAACGAGCTGCCCGCCAT
Source organism: Akkermansiaceae bacterium (assembly GCA_015062045.1). Taxonomy (GTDB): domain Bacteria; phylum Verrucomicrobiota; class Verrucomicrobiia; order Verrucomicrobiales; family Akkermansiaceae; genus Akkermansia. The sequence continues at coordinate 1,558 of SUVJ01000100.1, read as the reverse complement.
TTTGGCGCGTGCAGAGGCCTTGGGTATGGAGCCCAACTTGGGTGTGCGTGTGCGCTTGGCTGCCAAGGGCTCCGGCCATTGGAGCGAATCTGCCGGCGACCGCTCCGTGTTCGGGTTGAATACCGCGCAGGTGATTGATGTGGTGGATTCTCTTAAAGCTGCCGGTAAGCTCCATTGCCTCAAAGTGTTGCACTACCACCAGGGCTCTCAGATACCCAACATCTCCGTGGTGCGAGAGGGGCTTACAGAGGCCTGCCGCATGTACATTGACCTGGTGAGAGAGGGTGCCCCCATGGGTACGCTTGATATGGGCGGTGGCCTTGCGGTGGATTATGATGGCTCTCAAACCAATTTCCACTCCTCCTGCAACTATACCATGGAGGAGTACGCCCGAGACATTGTGGAAGTGGTGGGCGAGATGTGCACCAAGTGCGAGGTGCCGCACCCCACGCTTGTTACGGAGTCCGGCCGCGCGATTGTGTCTTACCATGCCGCGTTGGTGTTCAATATTCTGGACGTAGCCAGTGCCCCCGGGCAAGATGCCGCCCCGCCCGAGCTGCCCGAGAACCCCAGCGAGGTGCTCAAAGCCTTGGATGAAACGCGCCGCATGCTCACCCGCAAGAATATCCAGGAGTGCTATAACGATGCCAACTACTACCGAGACCAACTGCGCATGCAGTTCTTTTACGGTAACTCCACCCTCAGAGAGCGCGGCATCGGTGAGGCTATCTACTGGCATATCATGGGCATGATCTCTCGCCGTATTGACGAGATGAGCGAGATCCCCGAGGACCTCAAAGAGGTGTCCGACAACATGGTGGACTGCTATTACGGCAATTTCTCCCTCTTCCAAAGCATGCCCGACAGCTGGGCTATAGACCAGCTGTTTCCCGTCATGCCCATTCAACGCCTGTGCGAACGCCCCACTCAAAAAACCGTGCTGGTTGACATTACCTGCGACTGCGATGGTAAGGTTGATAACTTTATTGACCGTGAGGATATTGCGCACTCCCTCCCCCTGCATGAGTTCGAGGGTAAGGAGAACTACTACGTTGCCGTGTTCTTGGTCGGGGCTTATCAGGAGACCTTGGGAGATATCCATAACCTGCTCGGAGATACCAACGTGGTGAGCGTGCATTTGGAAAACGGCCGTCCCGTTTACACCCAAGAGGAAGAGGGCGACAGCGTGGCAGACGTGCTCTCTTACGTTAAGTACGATACCCGCGACCTCGTCTCCAAGTTCCGTAACCTGGCCGAGCGCGCTGTGGAGGAGGGGCTCATGACCCCTCGCCAACGCCGCGATGCTCTGGAGGCCTACCGCACCGGCCTCAACGGCTATACTTATTACGAGCTGTAATTCGAAGGCTTTCTCCCTCCCTTCAAAATATGAATGAGAGCCTGCTGTAGAGTGGGCTCTCATAAAAAAAGAGTCGTATTCGGACAAAAATGCGCACCGAAATCGACATAAGTGTTTCGGACATAATTAGCGCACCGTAATTTCTATAATTCGCGTATAATTAGCAAATTACTCTTTTTTGTGGGCTACAGGTCGCTGAAG
>SUVJ01000013.1 GCA_015062045.1 Akkermansiaceae bacterium | reverse complement strand
CGCTACGGTGAGCGTTGCTGTGTGCGGGCGTTGGCCAGTATGTGCTCCTCCGTGATGCCGGGGGTAGCTAAAATGCTGCTCAACGGGTAGTGACTGTCACTCCACGTGTTGCTGTTCCGGTCTAATATGAAATAGGTGGTCATGGTGTGCTCGGGGGCTGCTTGCTCTTATTATAAAAAAGTTTTGCGCTTTGGCAAGCATAAATCCTATAAAATCTATGGAAAACGTATAATTTGTATTCCGTTTTACACGCTTTTGGTAAAAAAGCTTGCAAAGCAGGGGGGAATCGGGTAGAATGCGCCGAGCGCATATGGCAATATCTCTCAAGACATTATTGTGCATCGGCTGCGGATGTTTTGCCGGGGGCACGTTGCGTTATTTGACCGGCGTATTTATCAGTAGTCGTTTTGAAGTAGCACCGCCGCATATACCGTGGCACACCTTAGTAATTAATTTTATGGGGTGCTTGGTGATGGGGATATTTTGCGGCTTGATTCATCATGAATTGATAAAATCGCCGAGCATACGAGCCGGGTTGACGGCCGGTTTGTGCGGTGGGTATTCCACCTTGGCCGCCTTTGCCTGGGAAAACACAGAGCTGTTGAAAGCCGGGGCGTATCTGGTAGCCGGGGGGTATATGGCAGCCACCATGCTGGGTGGTGTTCTGTTCTTTATATTGGGGTATTTATTGGCTCAGGCTTTAATTAAGATGTAAGAGATGAAAAACGCTGTCAATTTATCGTGGTGGCAGTATGCGGTATTGTTTTTTGCCGTGCTTGTTGTAGGGTGGGTCAGCATCAGCTCCCATAGTTTATGGATGGATGAGGGCTTACGCATTGGTTACAGCAACATTAAGGTAGAGGATGGCTATTTTGAAAGTAGTTTTCAGTCCATGCATGTAGGCTTGGTGCATTATATGTATGCCTGGGGGCAACTTATTGGTACAACAGAGGTTGCGTACCGTGCCATGAATTTACCGTTTTTACTGGTTGCTGCTGCTTACATGGGGATGATGCTGCGGCGTTTAAACTTATCCGTTTGGTGGGTTTTAGTGTTTGTGGCGCATCCGTTAACAGTGTATTACATGAATGATGCCGGCCCCTACATTGCGCTGTTGGGGTGTGCGTGTGCTGTGACCTACCACTGCTTTTTTGCTCGTTGTGTAAACAGTGCTTGGAATACGGCTGCCACTTTTGCATGGCTCTTGCTGGGGTTTGCCATGCACTTTACCTTCGGCTTTGTTGGTTTCTTGTATCTGTATGCCTTGGCTTATCGTTTGTGGAAATGCAAGCAAATAGGCATATTGTGGAAGGATGCCGCCGTGGCCGTGCCCTACTTGCCGGCTTTTGGCTATATTGCATGGATGTATCTTACCCATATGCCGGATGGCAGCGCATTAGGCATGGAGCCCCCCGGCTTGTTTAATATAGGGACTGTGGGGTATTGCTTTGCCGGCTTTGCAGGCTTGGGTGCCCCGCGTAATGAGATGAAAGCTTTGGGCATGCAAGCTTTTTCTCCTGTAATGATGGGGCTGGTAGCAGCTCATTTTATTACTTTATTATTGTTGCTGAGCCTGAACATACGCCGTTTCTTGCCTGTTTTGAAGAAACCTGCCATTTTGGCCACAGGCGTTGTTGCCCTCCTGTTTTTTGCCGGTGCAGTAGCAAAAGACTTCAATTTTTGGGAGCGTCATGTTATTTTCCTTTTCCCTGCCTTTTTCTTGCTGTTAGCAGTTTTGTTGCAAGCCTCTTGTACCCACGGCAAGCGTGTGTTGAATCTCATATTGATGAGTGTCAGTGTATTGCTGCTGCTGACGTCTTCTGCCCGCTTACGTTGGGATGAGCCCTACCGCAAAGATGATTATAAGGGCATGATTCATCATTTACGGCACGAAGGCCTGTTAAACGGGCGCATGCCTGTGCTGGCTCAGGGGGATTTCTACTTGTTCCATTACTATGGTGTCGGGTTTGCGGAAGGCTATTTTGTGATGCAACCCAACTGTGTCTGTGGGGTTATGAATGTACCCCAAGATACGTTGGTGCGCATGGTGGAGCATTTGTGTAACCGTTATTCTGCCGTTTGTTTGATTTTACATGAAAAAAAGACCCTTACGCCTCAACTGTATGGGGCTGCCGAATCCTTTTTTGAAAACCTCGGTTACGAGGTGGAGTGTAATAAAGAGTTTAATACCTTTAAGGTTTTAATTCTTAAACGTCGATTTGTTTTGTGATAACATATACAAATAAAAACTTGATTTGTTGGTTCGTTTAAGCCATACTATGACGTAGTAACCTTTGCTGATTTTATGAAAAACATCCTTATCGTCTCCGGGCATACCGATACCGTAACGGACTCCGTTGCCAACCGTACCATTTTAGAGATATTGGCAGAGCAATTGCCGGAGTGTCAAATAGATTATTTGGACCGACTCTACCCGGATTTTAAGATTGATACAGCTGCCGAGCAAGCTAAATTGTTATGGGCGGATGTAGTTGTGTTACAGTTCCCTGTATTCTGGTTCTCTTTCCCCTCTATTATGCACCGGTGGATGGAGCAAACCTTCTTGCACGGTTTTTCTCATGGTTCTGCGGGGGATAAGTTGCACGGGAAAAAACTTATTCTTTCCTATACTACGGGGGCACCGACAGAGGTGATGAACTTTGATGAGTTTTTCGGCTTTGTGCGTGCCGCTTGTCAATTTACCGGTATGGAGTATGGCGGCAGCATTACCACTGGTGGGGTATCTTACCAAATGCGGGAGGACCCCCAAATGATGTCGGAAATTAAGCAAAAAGCTTCTGTTCACGCAGATAAATTGATTGCGATTCTGCATCAGGCTTAATAAGCGGCGTGAGAGGAAATTGCCTGATACAATCAAAATTTGATTGTATTGGGGGAGCTTTTGATGTAAAGTTTCGTGCGTGGCGAACAATGAACTCAAACAACTGATAAACAAATTGTTTAAAAAAGAGGTTTCTTATGCACTGAAGGAGTACCTGCGGTTTCATCCTGATAAGGAATCTGACATAATGCGTATATTTGCGGGTGAGTTACAGGAAATCAGTAAAAAAGCAAGGGCTGAGGGTGCTGTATCTGTAGCGGCTGTTCAGAGTATATTTAAGGAGTCGTATCGCAAGCGCAGCAAGGCTACACAGTATTACCCTGCGTGGGTGGATTGGGTGCCCATTGTTGATGGTATGAATGCGATGCTGGATTATATGTTGCCCATTTTGAGGAGTGGAGGCGGAGCCGAGTTCGGTGATGTTTTAATGGCCTTTTTCCGAGGTGCGAATGAGCATTATGTAACGTATAACCAGCCGGATGAGAATGATTATAATGATGTTGCTTCAACTTTCAGGTTTGCCGGCATGGCGTTGGTAGAATGGGCGCAAAAGAGTAAGGCGGCATTGCAACAAAAGCGGGAGTATATTCAGGAGATTAAGGCTCTGGATTCTGCGCCTTTTTATCAATATTTAGAGAATAACCTCCCTGGTCGAATCGCCGCCTCTATGCAAAAGATGTTGAAGGAGTGATAATTTATTAAATTGAAAATAAGCGTTTTAATAGAAAATACAACGGCTCTGCCACATATTGTGGCAGAGCATGGCTTGAGTTTGTTGATAGAGACGCAGGGGCGCAGAATCCTCTTTGATACCGGGGCAAGCGGTGCATTTGCAGATAATGCGGCGCGTATGGGGGTGGATTTAGGTAGTGTTGATGCCTGTGTTATTTCTCACGGGCATTATGACCATGGTGGTGGGTTGCCTCGTTTTCTTCAGCATAATCAGCAAGCTGCCGTATGGGTAAGCAGGCATGCTTTTGAGCCGCATTTTAACGCAAACGGTAAGGATATAGGCTTGCCCCCTGTGTTGGCAGAACATGCGCAGATTTGTATGCTGCGGGAGGATGCTGCCGAGTTTGCTCCCGGCATAACATTACACAGTGCAAGGTGTATGCCGACAATTCACCCGGTAGCCGGTGCGGGTATGGCTACCATGATAAACGGAGTGCGGGAGGAAGATGATTTCAGACACGAGCAATACCTGTTGGTGGAGGAAGCCGGTAGACGCATATTGTTCAGTGGGTGCTCCCACCGTGGAGTTTTGAATATTGCTGCCTATTTTCGGCCGGATATTCTGATAGGCGGTTTCCATTATATGAAATGTACCGCGCAAAAAGACACTCTTTTTTTGGAACGAGCCGCGCAATCTTTACTCCGTATGGGGGCTGTTTATTATACCGGGCACTGTACGGGGGAGTATGCCTATACAACAATGAAGCCGCTCTTGGGCGAGCAGCTTCATTGTTTTGCTGGGGGGGATGTGTTGCAAGTTTAATTTTGCTCTGCCGCCTCCTGCTTCAAAAAGAAGAATTGCCCAAGGGGGGAGGTGCGAGTCGGCTTGTGGATGAGTACACTCTCCTTAAGCGCATCCACCCCCAGCAGGGCAGAGTGTTGCCCGGGGTCATCAAGCATGGGTTGTATGTTGGGCAGTGTAACGCCCTCTGCAACGGTTAAATCTGCGGGTTTACCCTCATGCATCATATTGCAGGTGGTTGAATTGATGTCTCCTAAGGTGGCAGCAATTTGCCCGGCTGAGCCGGCCGGCCATTTGTCCAGGTTTACACGTGTTACGGCACAGCCGGTATCCAACAAAAGCTCCAGTACTTTGCCCTCACATTGGGCATGCACTATAAATCGCCCCTCTGCCGTTGGTTGACCATATACCGGGGTAACCGGTGCATGCTGTGCATATGCCCACATAAACTTCTCGTTCTTAAAATCAAAGGTAAAAGGCATGAGCCCTAAAATATCCATGCCCAATATGCCGTCAATAGGTTCCCCCATCATACGGCGTACAGAGGATAAATCTATCACCATGAAAACGTGTCGGGGCACAAGTGCCGGCCCAATCTGAAACGGGGCAGCCATCATCTGCGGGCGTTGTGCAGAATTACCGGTGAATTGTACACGCGAGGTATCCAGCCAAAAGGCATTGCGTATTCCTACCGTAGAGGCTCTGTGTATGATGGTATGCGTGGCTCCGGTATCGAGCAGAAAACGCATGGGCTTGTCTGCAACAATGGCTGTTACCAGTAAGAGCCCGCTTTGTTTATCTCTCTCAATTTTCATTAACTCAGCAGGTACCTGCTGAGTTTCCGGCCCTGCTTGTTGCGCCGTGAGGGCGGGCACCATGCATAAAATGCCCATGAGTATGCTTGTAATAAATGTACGCATGGCATAACCTTAACTGATTTCTTGGTCTTTGTCAATTCTCTATTTGTTGATTAAAGCACGGTTACTGTCGCGCGAAGCTCTTGACATAGAGCGCATTTTCTGGTAGATTCACGCGCATGTTCTCACTGCTTTCCGACAAACTGGATGATGCCTTTCGAAAACTGCGGGGTCTGAGCAAGATCTCTGAGTCCAACATAGCTGAGGCTATGCGAGACATTCGCATGGCTCTTTTGGATGCTGATGTGGAGTATTCCGTTGCTCGTGAGTTTATTGCATCTGTTAAAGAGCAAGCCATGGGCGAAAAGGTTCTCAAAACGGTAAAACCCGGCGAGCAGATTGTTAAGATTTTCCGCGATGAATTGGCGGCTCTCTTGGGTGGAGAAGCCGCAGAGCTGAACCTTACGCCACCTGCTCGTATTCTTGTTGTGGGCCTTAACGGTGCCGGTAAAACAACCACCAGTGCCAAGCTGGCACGCCGCCTTAAAATGGAAGGTCGCAAGCCCCTGCTTGTCGCCTGCGACTTAATTCGCCCTGCTGCTATTGATCAGTTGGCTACCTTAGCCAAGCAGATTGAGGTACCCGTGTATACCCCCGATGCCACGGAGAAAGACGTAATACGGGTGGCTAAAGATGCTTTGCGTTGGGCAGATTCTCAAGAGCATGATGTTATCATTTTTGATACCGCCGGGCGGCAAGAGGTAGATGATGATTTGGTTGCTGAGTTGAAGAAACTGGCAAAATACCTTGAGCCGCAGGAGGCTTTGTTGGTGGCAGATGCCGCCACCGGCCAGCAGGCTGTGCGTGTTGCCCAAACGTTTGATAAGGCCGTGGGGCTTACCGGTATCATCCTCACTAAGTTGGATGGCGATGCCCGTGGCGGTGCAGCCCTCTCCATGCGTGCTGTTACCGGCAAGCCCATTAAGTTTGTGGGCGAGGGCGAAAAGCTTGACCAGTTTGGCCACTTTGTGCCCGTGCGCATGGCAGACCGCATTCTCGGCATGGGTGATATTGTCGGGCTGGTGGAAAAAGCGGCAGAGAAGCTGGACCAAGAATCCGCCATGCACTCCATGAACCGCATGATGAGCGGAGAGTTCAATTTTAACGACTTTTTGGGGCAAATGCGTATGATGCAAAAGCTCGGCCCGTTGGAGGGCCTGCTCAAGCTGATTCCCGGCTTCAACAAGCTCAGCAAGCAGTTGCCGGAGGGCGCCCTGGACCCCAAGAAGTTGAAGCGTATGGAGGCCATTGTGCTCTCTATGACCCCGGCAGAACGCGCCAATTATAAGCTTCTTATCCCCTCTCGCCGCCGCCGTATTGCCAAGGGCTCCGGTGTGTCGGAGATTGAGGTAAACCGCTTTATCAAGAACTTTAAGGATATGAAGGAAATGATGGGCGGCAAAGGTAAAATGGGCGGGCTCATGAAAGCTATGGGTGGCATGCATGGTGGCATGCCTGCCAACATGCCCATGCCGCCGCAGGGCGCTGATGGCATGCCTGATATTAACGAGATGATGAAATCCGGCAACATGCCCGATTTGTCCTCCATGTTCGGCCCCGGTGCCGGTATGCCCGATATGTCTCAACCGGCCGGTGGTCGCAAAAAGAAAGGCCCCATGAGCGGGGGCAATTTCTTGGGCGGCCTTTTCCGTCGCAGACGCTGATTTTTTACAAGTTTATTCTACACAAAAACCGCAGCCTTTTTTCAGGCTGCGGTTTTTAAAATTCAGTATCGGGATTGAGGTGGGGCGCTTACATGCCGACAATCTCATAACCACCGTCCACATAGATAACCTGGCCGGTGATGCTGGCTGCGCCATCGCTTGCCAGGAAGGTGGCTGTGGCTCCCAGCTCTTCAAGCGTGCAGGAGCGCTGCAGCGGGCTCTTCTCCTCATACACTTTGAACATACCGGTAAAGCCGGATACACCGCGTGCGGCGAGGGTCTGTACAGGCCCGGCAGAAATGCAGTTAACGCGGATGGGAGCCTCGCGGCGGCCCAAGTCAAAAGCAAGGTACTTGGCACTGGTCTCAAGCGCAGCCTTGGATACGGCCATAAGATTGTAATTGGGCACAACCTTTTGGCTTGCGTAGTAGGTGAGCGCGGTGATGGAGCCTCCGTTGGTCATCAACGGTGCTACGGCGCGAGACAAGGCAATGAGAGAATAGGCGGATATTTGTAAGGAGAGATTCCAGGCATCTCGCGGAATGTCAGCAAAGTGCCCCTCAAGCGTGCCGGGTGCCTTGGGTGCAAATGCAATGGCGTGCAGCAGCATGTCTACACGGTCCGTATGCTCGGATACAAAGCTGAAGAAGTTGGCTATGGAGTTGTCGTCAGATACGTCCAGCTCGCATACCGGGGTGTCCTCGCCAAAGCTCTCTTTTACAAGTTTGATAACGCCATCCTTAAGACGCTCTCCCTGGTAATTGAAAATGAGTTTTGCGCCGGCCTCATGCCAAGCTTTGGCAATGCCGAATGCGATACTGCGCTTATTGGCCACACCGGTAACGATGCCGACCTTTCCTGCTAACGGTTTATCAAGTGACATAATGATGTTAGTGGTTAGATGTTACAGTAAGGGAAACTCTTGAGAGATGATGCGAGCGTATGTGGCGGTGATGCTGATACCCACTTTCTCCATGTAGGCAATGCGTTTTAATACTTCCTCTGCACTCACCGTGTTATCTGTGGGTACATACTTAAGGCGGTAGTATACAAAACCGCCGTCATTGTCAAGTAGTAGCTGCCCCTCCGGCAAGTTGGCGTTGAGGGTAAGCAGCAGCATGCTCAGCTCCTGCCGGTTCTCCGGTGCTACACGTGTGCAAAAATGTACATCAAATACGAGGCTGCAGGGCTCTTGCAACTCTGTGAACATGAATGTGCAGGGCATGCCCGTGGTATCTATCGGCAGGTAGGCCAAGCCTATCTTCTCTGCCTGCGGACCCATAGTCACCCATTGGTAATCCTCATTGCGGCTCAGCAGGTGGCGGCGCACCAGTGCCAGTAGATTAGGTTTTTCAGACATATTTTTGGTGAAAAAAGTTCGCGTGATGTGTCAGCGTTTCATGTTGACACCCTCTGTTTGATGGTAATATACACCGAAGTTCGAGTATAGTCAAGAAAATGTGTCAGGAAATTTCTCCCGACACATCTCTTTTTTACTTTTCGTCGTAGTACAAACGCCCCATTTTGGTGGCAATGGAGTCGAGCGCTGCCAGCTCTTCCTCCGTAATATGTACGGACAAGCGATCCAGCTCGGCCTCCATGCGGGCATTGACATCGTGGCAAAGTGCCTCGCCTTTTTCGGAGAGGCGGATGCAGATGGCGCGGCGATCCTCCGGGTTGGGATTGCGTTCAAAAAAGCCTTTTGTCACCATGGTTTCCACCAACAAAGAGGTTGCAGGTACCGTCATGTTGAGGTGAGATGCCAGTGTTTTGAGGGCAATACCCTCCGGCTTCTCTTTGGTAAGGATGCGGATTTGACCAATGGCGGACCCTTGGCGCAGGGTAAGGCCCAGCATCTTTTTTTGGTGAATGGCCGGTGTTTGTTTGAAGCTGTCACGGCGCAGGTCATCCGTGATGTTCAGCAGCTTCATAAATACGTCGTGCGGTTGTCTTTGGAGAGATTCCATGCGCGTATTCTATCTTAATCTGAGCTATTTGTCCAGAAAAATTATTTATAATAGTAAATTATTAACATCTTGGGATAGTTTTATTTCTCAATTTCTCATAAAATTATCGTTTACAAAGGCGGGGATAAGAGTATAATGAAGCCATGAAGTTGAGGGTAGCAGCATTAATCGTTATCAGCACATTGAGCAGCTGTATGCAACAGGGACTGCCGGATTGGGATGATGTACCCGGGGCAGAGTGCTCTTTAGTTGCACACCGTTTACATTTGCCGCTTGCAGATGCCGCAGCCCCTAATCACCAAGGCAAGCCCGTGCGCCTGCGGGATAGCGAGACGGAGCAATTGCGTAACTATTTGCGAATGTTGACGGAGCAGGGGGATATATCCGTTGTTTCATATGCCCCGGCTACCGTGTTGTATGGTGAGTATTTTTCCCTCAATTATCGGCAGGATATAGTGGTTCTCAATATAGGCCGGGGTGAGAGAACTCAATATGTTCGCCCCATTACTCAGGCAGATAAGGATATGCTGAAGCTTTTGCGTAAAAGGAGCGATTCTCGCACGCTGAAGCCATAAGCGGCTGTTTTACCACATCAGGGCGCGGTCTTCAATCACGCTTTCCGGCCAAATACCTTGCTCTGCCATAAAGGTCTCCCAAGCCAGTAGTATCATCTCAAATGCTGCGGGATTAACATCAAAGTGAGTGAGTGTGTGGTCGCTTGTGGGGCTCAGCACAATCTCTGCCTCGTTATCCAAGGATTTCCATTGCTCGCAGAACCATTCTCTCATGGCGTAATCCAGTAGCGGGTCTGCCATGCCGTGCGCGCAGAACAGCGGCGGCAAATAACGCCTGAGCAGGGCACAGGGGTTGATGCTGTTGGTGTCTGCTATTTCTGCTTTAACATTGAGCAACTTAGCCTCCGGGGCTTCTACATCCACCACGCCGCGGAATATGGCAACGGCGGCCGGCATGGGGGGCGGTATATCCTTGCTGCCGAGCTTCCACCAACGCCGTTTTTCAATCATGGGTTGCATGGCTGCATTGAGGGCAAGCAAGGCCCCGGCATCCGACCCGGCTAAGGAAATCAACTCTTGGTCCAAGCCTAAATTGGCTGCATTATGCCGCACCCACCGCCAGGCATCCAAACCATCGGTAATGATTTCCTCTGCCGTTACATCATAGCGGGCATGGTTGCGGTACTCCGGCAAGATGCAAACAATGCCGCGACTGGCCAGGTGCATGGCCCAAGATACAAACTCTTCATTGAACTCCAACGCCCACATGCCCCCGCAAAAAAACATGACGGAGGGCAAAATGGAATCTGCCGTATGGCCGGGCGGTGCAATAATGTGTGCCTTAAGCTCAACGCCATCCGCAAAGCGTTTCCATACCACTACGGGGGCTTTATCGAGCACTCGTCGGCATCTGGCCTCTGCGGCAGTGCGTGCTTTGCGTTGAAATGACGTCATAACCGACCCCTAGTATGCTATTTTCTTGCAAAAAAAGCAAGTCTGATGTATGTTATCGTCAGTTATGAGAGCCATTTTTTTTCAATCTGCCGCTTTGGCGGTTCTGTTCGGTAGTGTTGTAAGCGCGGCAACACCTTCTGCCATTGAGGCCGAGCTTAAGCGCAGAGCCGAACAAAAAAAGGCAGCAGAGGCCACCCCACCTGCAAAAAAGGCAGATATTATTGTGCCGGACCAACAAAAGGCGCGGGAGGTTGCAGAAACCGTATACAACACGTGGCGCTTGAGCATGATTCGCGGTAACGAGCAGGCATGGCGAGCCAGTACCTGCCGGTCCCGCCAAATGAAAGTGCGCAATTTAATTATCTCTCAGCGGGGGCAATTCCCCAGGGACTTTTTCAGGGAAACGCAAGAGGCTCCCAACATTGACAATTTTGTGTATGTCGGCTCTCTGTTAGGATGTAAAGGTAATACCATGGCATGCACCTATGTGGGTAAATTACAGCTGGGGGATGCCAAGCCCCGTGAAAATGCTTTTGTGCTGGAGTTGGTGCTGGAGCAGGGAAAATGGAAGCTCGATCAGACTCGCTTTTTTGACCTCTCTCAGTTGCCGGATGTACGCAAGCGACTTTACAACAGGGATTTGGAGCTGCTTAAAGAGCAGGATGGCTTCATGCCGTATGACCGCATACCCGGTGTACCGTTAGCCTGCCGTGCCCCGGAGCTCATTGGTAAGGTGTTTGTGGATTGCCCCGGGCGCCAAATAGAGATGACAATCAACGGTATTTCTGTTCATGAGTTTGATGATGAACGCCGTGCAGATGTAATCTCCGGCGGGCTCAAGCGTGGGCAAAATACCATTACTTACAAGATTAAGAATCGCGAAGGGCTCAAACGCCCGACAATGGGTATTGGCCTCTTTGTAGCCCCCGAGACCCCCGGTAACACAGGTGTGTGCGTGTTCGACCACATTCTGGATGCCTCGGATAATGCCAACGGCGGCTCGTTTACCTTCTTTATCAGTAATGACCACATTGCCTCCATGAATCCGGCGTTCAAGGGCAAGCGCCCGGAGCCGTTCCACGCAGTACCGTTAAAGAAGAAAGAGGGCAAATAATGTTGCCGTTTATACCCCGCTGGGTATATCCTTTGCGTAATCGCCGGCCAAGCGTCGACGATTTTCGTATCGTTCTCTGGTCACCTGTTCTTCCGTGGCACCTAAGGTTCTGAGGGTGTGAGATGCCATACCCAGCGCAACCTCCTCCTCGCCGCTGAACACCGTTTCTGCACCCTGGCGGCGCAACAACTGGGCCGTGCTGATGTAGGTGGTATGGGCCATGACGACGATATGCGGGTTAACCTCCTTGGCGCTTTCCGCAATATCATGAGAAGGTGCAGCTGCCGCCGTAATAATGATGGCTTTGGCTTGTTCTGCCCCTGCCATGCGCAAAATACTGCGGCGGCGGGCATCCCCGTGCAATACGGGTATCCCTTTATTCTCCAGTTTGTTGACGGTGTCGATATTCATCTCCAGCACAACAACCTCCAAATTGTATTTGGTGAGAATATCGGTCATAATCTTGCCACAGGGGCCATACCCCACAACAATGATGCGGTGTTTATCATTGGAGGGCTCGGGTACGCTGCCTTTTACTTTTGGTTTTCGGCCTATCTCTTTCTTCTCCAGGTGATTGGCCAACATGGGGATGAATCGATATAACGCCGCATTTAAGGTGATGGTGATAATGGCCACACCTGTAATGACATTGGCGGCATATTCCGGCAGCATGTGGTATTGAGAGGCAATCAAGGTTGCCAGAATGAAGGAGAATTCACCAATCTGTGATAATGCACCTGCCGTTTTAAGTGCCATACGCAGTGGTTTGCCCAGTAGGGTGATAACAATAAACGCGGCCAGCGGTTTTATAAAAAATGCCACCAAGCAGGTGCAGAGCGTGAGCTGCCAATGCTCCAGCATGCCGCCTATATCAAAACCCATACCCACGGATACGAAGAAGAGCACGGCAAAGGCATCTTTCATGGGCAAGGCATCGCTGGCGGCGCGGGCGGCAAACTTGCTTTGCCCAACGACCATGCCGGAAAGGAAGGCCCCGAACTCCATGCTGGCATCAAACCCCTCTGCTGCCAATACGGCGAACCCCAAGGCAAACACCAGCACCGCCAAGGTAAACAGCTCACCGGAGGCACTGCGTGACACATAGGTTAATACCCGCTTAATTATTTTGCGCCCCACAAAAGCCACGCAAAGCACCAATAGTGTCAGTTTTATGGCGGCACTGCTAATGGCGGGCCCCAGCTCTTTACCGCTGATGATAACCGGCAGCAACACCAACATTAAAATGGTGAAAATATCTTCCACCACCAACCAGCCTAAAGCCGTGTGACCGGTGGGTGTTTGCAATAACTTGCTGTCACTTAATACTCGCGTTAATACAACCGTACTGGATACACAGATACATAAGCCGAACATGAGGCTGCTCACCCAGTCCGGCGTGCCGCCGAAGGTGTGAAACACCAGTGCCCCCATGCCGGTTGATACAGCCATACATATCAATGCCCCCGGAACCGCCACTTTTTGCACGGCCAACAAGTCTTTCAAGTGAAATTGTAAGCCTACACCGAACAAGAGCAAGATAACTCCCAGGTGCGAGAAACCCTCCACAATATGGCTATCCACCGGTTCTCCCCACCATGGTTGGGCAGCCAGTATGCCGGCTACAAGATACCCCACCAGCGGTGATAATTTGAGCCTGTGTGCCACTATTCCCAGTACCAGGGCGAGAGAAAGACCAATAACCAGTGCGTGTTCCATATTTACAGCCACTTATACTATCATTTACAGTACCTCATAGCAAGCAAAAATAATGCACCTTTCGCTTTGCGGAGTATAGAAATACACTGTAGCTCGCGTATGCGCCGCCACAGTGTATCGTCTGTTGATTTACTGTATAAAATTAAGTGTGTTTGAACATGCCTGCCTCTGCCTCGTTGGTGTGGGTGCTCGGTTGGTGCTTGCTCAGAAACTCCATACTGCGCTCCATGTCATGTAAAAGCAGGTCTGCCATATCCATGGTAACACCGCGGCGTACCATCACACGCATAACCACTACATCAGACACATCCGCAGGCAGGCTGAATGCCGGCACCTGCCAGCCGCGGGTACGCAGGCGGTCCGACAGCTCATAGAGGTTGTAACCGGGGTCATATCCTTTTTTCATATAGAAGCACACGGCGGGTATGTCCGTTTGCGGGTTACCGGTGGCAATGAACTCAAACTTACCCAGCTTGTTGATTTTTTTATGCAGATAGGCTGCAACATCGTAAGCAGCTTGGTGTACGCGTTTGTAACCCTCTTTACCCAAATGCACAAAGGTGTAGTATTGGGCAATGACTTGCCCTGCCGGGCGCGAGAAATTGAGGGCTATGGTCGGCACACTGCCACCTAAGTAGTTGACGGCAAATGCCAGCTCGCTCGGCATGTCCTCCGCCGTTCTCCAAATAACCCAACCACAGCCCACCGGGGCCAGCCCGTATTTATGACCGCTGGAGCTGATGGATTTTACACGCTTCAGACGGAAATCGAACGGAATCTCCGGTGCGGTGAAGGGGGCCAAAAAACCACCGCTGGCAGCATCCACGTGTACATCGACATCCGGCCCGCCTTTTGCGGCCAATTTATCCAGTACCTTGCAAATAGCCTCGGGGAATTCATATTGCCCGGTGTAGGTTACACCAAAGGTTGGTACCACGCAAATGGTGTTTTCATCCACCCTTTTAAGCATTTCTTCCTCATTCATGCAGTAGCGTCCGGGGGCCATGGGTACCTCCCTAATCTCAACATCCCAATAACGGCAGAACTTGTGCCAACAAATTTGGACGGGGCCACACACCAGGTTGGGCTTGTCTGTGGGCTTTTTTTCTTTTTTACGGCGTGCACGCCAGCGGTGCAGCGCAGCCATGCCTCCCAACATGCAGGCCTCGCTGGAGCCTATGGTAGAGCAACCGATGGTGTTGGCGGCATCCGGGGCGTTCCAGAGGTCGGCAATCATGCGCACACAACGTTGCTCAATTTCTGCACATTGCGGGTATTCATCCTTGTCAATCATGTTTTTGCTGATACACAAATCCATGATTTTGTGTACGTAAGAATCATCCCACGTTTGGCAGAATGTTGCCAGGTTTTGGCGGGCGTTGCCATCCAGCATCAGCTCATCGCGTATCAACTGGTAGCTTTGTTCCGCATGCATAGCATGTGCAGGAAAACTCTTGCTCGGCAATGGTTTAGCAACATCTGCCGAGCCGAATATGCTGATATTATCCTTATCTGTGGAGCTTTTCATATATGAAAGCTGACGCTTATACACCTGCTTTTTATCAAAAACAGGCATATGTTGGCGGCGCGTTGCTTTCAATTAGTTTCTTCCTCCTGCTCTTGTTGGTAGGCGTGGCGCATGGACTCCATTGCCGCCTGCCAACGTATGGGGTGATAGGGAAGGTGCACTCGGCACTCCGGGTGAGGTTGCAGGCTGATGCCGGATTCGGAATCAGAATAATCATTAAACACAATCACCAGTTCATCTTTTGTGCGGCATTCCTGCATTAATTGTTCTTGGTAGGCTGCTAAAGCCTCTTCACTTGTATCTTCTACCGTTTCCGGGTAGCCTCTCGCTTCAAATGGGAGCTGCTTGACGCTGCCGTCGGCAAAATGTATTTCAGCATAAGTTACTTCTGTTACGCGTATATCGGGTGTTTCTCCATATTTGACTTTCTCAGTTTCTATTTGCGTCGGGCGGTGGCGTAGTATGTATTTGGCATGGTTTGCCCATTCTCGAATCTTTTTAAGCTCTGCCGGGTACGGCGGGCAGCGCCTGCATTTCCTGCATGAATGCGCGTAAGCTATGTGCTGCCCGGGGCGGAAGATACTCTATGGGGGTGCGCCCCAAGCTGTCCTTTGTATGCAGGTTTGCCCCGCCGTATACCAAATAACGCACCGCTGTTTCATCTGCTGCCTCTGCGGCTGTGTGCAGGGCTGTCATACCGGGGTGTAGCGAGCACTTTGTCTCTGTATCGGGCGTTTTGATGATGGCGGAGTTTACTGCGGCACCTGCCGATATCAGTAACGGAATCAAGTGTGTACGTTTCTCTGCTACAGCCCAATGCAGAGCCGTCATTCCATACGCGTCCCTTACGTTGATGTTGTCTTGTGTGTTAAGCAGGGTGTGTACGGTTGCCTCGTTACCTTGACGCACGGCTTGTATTAACGGTATGGCGGGGGTATTGGTCTGCGGGCATGGTAATACTTGAAAAAAGTGCAGGTATTTTTTCATGGCTGCATACCAAGCGGCGCGGTGCTGCTCGGGGATGCGTTGAACCCGGTTATCTAAAATAAGTGTGCTGCTTTGTGTGTTATAGGTAAGTGCCGGGTACACCAACCCTGCATAACTTATATAAAGCGGAAAAGTTGTTACCTCTATGGGCCTGCCGGTGAGCCGTGGTGTTTGTTTATCCACCCTTTCCTGCGTTGTTTCCGTATAGCATACGGGGGTGCCTGCATCTATGGTGTGGTCTGTGGCATCTACCACCCCGTAATAGGTTCGGGTTACATTTGCCCATATTTTCCCCTTATCTTCTGTTTGCGGCTCGTCAAGCGGTGCTACCTCTGTTTGCTCGTGGTGTATGGCGACTGTGAAAATACTCATGCCGCTGTTGTTTTTCATGAATCGTACTATATCATCCGTCTTTGTCGGCAACGGCTCTCTCTCCTCTGCCAATAAAGACATTGTACAGAACAGTAAGGTGGCAAATATGGAAAATCGCTTCATGCTATATATATGTACGCCCTAATCGCGGCTTTTCTTTCAACAAAGTATGTTTTTTCAAAAAAATCACCCTGCAAGTGTGGGTACACATGCAGGGTGGAGAAGAAAAAGCGGGGAGGAGGGGAATGGCTTACAGGTGTTTTTTGCGGCGGTACTCGAGCATGGCGAGTTGGCGGGCAATACCTGCTGCAAGGTGGGTTTGCTCCTCGCGGGAGAGCACGGACGCCTGATTGCGGTATGCCTCTTGAGCTTTGGCAACGGCAGCCTCTACAGAGGAGGCGTCAATTTCATCTGCTTCAAGCACGGTATCGGTTACCAGCATAACCTGCTCATTGTTCACCTGCAAGAATCCGCCACCAATGAATACGCTTTTGGGCGCCCCATTGGCAGTGCGGTAAACAAGCTCCCCGTTGTCCATGGCGGCAATAATGTCGGCGTGGCCGGGCAGAACTTCCATCTCGCCTTGTACGGAGGGTACAAGCACGCCGGTCACCTCGGTATCAACCGCGGTGCGCATGGGGGTGATGATTTTGAGATGCAAAGGCATGGTTTATCAGGCTTTTTCAACGGTGTCGATGCCACCCTTCATGTAGAAGTTACCCTCGGGTACGGAGTCCCACTTGCCGTCGAGAATCTCAGCAAAGCCTCGTACGGTTTCGGCAACGGGAACGTATTGCCCCTTAATGCCGGTGAATACCTCTGCCACACTGAAAGGCTGGGAGAGGAAACGCTGAATCTTGCGGGCGCGGCTTACCGTGAGCTTATCCTGCTCAGAGAGCTCATCCATACCGAGAATGGCAATCATATCCTGCAAGTCTTTGTAACGCTGCAAGGTTTGCTGCACGCCACGTGCTACGCGGTAGTGCTCCTCACCCACCAGCTCGGGGGCAAGAGCCTTGGAGGTAGAGGCCAGCGGATCCACGGCAGGGTAAATACCCTGTGCAGCCAGAGCACGCTCAAGCACCACGGTGGAGTCCAAGTGTGAGAAGGTGGTGGCGGGGGCGGGGTCCGTCAAGTCGTCTGCGGGCACGTATACTGCCTGCATGGAGGTAATGGAGCCCTTCTTTGTGGAGGTAATACGCTCTTGCAAGCCGGCCATTTCTTCTGCCAGGTTGGGCTGGTAACCCACAGCAGAGGGAGTGCGCCCCAGCAAGGCGGATACCTCTGAACCGGCCTGTGAGAAACGGAAAATGTTGTCCACGAACAGCAGCACGTCGCGGTTCTCTTCATCGCGGAAGTACTCGGACATGGAGAGTGCGGAAAGAGCTACGCGAAGACGGGCACCAGGGGGCTCGTTCATCTGGCCGTATACCAGAGCCACCTTGGAGTTCTCGGGGTTGGCTTGGTCAATAACGCCGGATTCGCTCATTTCCATGTAGAAGTCGTTACCCTCACGAGTACGCTCACCCACGCCGGCGAATACGGAAAGACCGGAGTGCGCCTTGGCAATGTTGTTGATGAGCTCCATGATAAGCACGGTTTTGCCCACGCCTGCACCGCCGAAGGAGCCTGCCTTACCACCCTTCAGGAAGGGGCAGATGAGGTCAATCACCTTGATGCCGGACTCCAACACCTCTGAGGATGTTGCCTGCTCCTCCAAAGAGGGAGCCTCGCGGTGAATGGGATAGCGCTTCACGCCGTCCAGCTGGCCTTTTTCGTCTACGGTTTCGCCGAGCACGTTGAAGATGCGGCCCAGCACCTTGGGGCCAACGGGTACGGAGATGGGAGCCCCGGTGTCTACTACGGTCATACCGCGCTTGAGGCCGTCGGTGGAGCTCATGGCAACGGTGCGGGCCCAGCCATCTGTAAGGTGTTGCTCAACCTCAAGCACAAGCTTGGTGGGGGTGCCGTCTACCTCATACTCTACGGTGAGAGCATTGTAGATGGCGGGCATTTCGGACTGGGAGAAATCGACGTCTACCACGGCGCCGATGATCTGCACGATTTTACCTGTGTTCATGATTCGGAGAATGTGTTATTTTGAAAATTGTTGATGAGGAAGTGAGGGGTTACTCCATGGCTTTCATAGCCGTGGTGATTTCGAGAAGCTCGTTGGTGATTTGGGTTTGGCGGGCTTTGTTGTATTCCAACGTAAGCTCGCCGATGAGGGTCTTGGCGTTTTCCGTTGCCGCCTTCATGGCTACCATGCGGGCAGACTGCTCACTGGCTTTACCCTCCAAAATCATCTGCACGAGCTGATGCCCGAAGTAGAGCGGAAGAATGGAGTTGAGCAGGGTTTTGGGGTCCGGCTCCAGCAAGAAGTTCGGGTTATCATCGTCCGTAACGTCGTCCTGTGCGGCTACGTTGAGCAAATCCTGCGCAGAGAGCGGGAGCAATTGCATTACTTCCGGCCGTTGCACCATTACGTTGACAAACTTTTGATAGATAACCTCTACGCTGTTGTAGGTGCCATCCGTAAAGCCCTTGCGAATAAATTGGAAGATGGGCTTAAGCTCGGCCTCCTCCACCGTGTCACCGATGCAGAATGTTGCTGCAAGATTGCGCCCTGTGCGCACGAGCTGGGAGTTGAGCTTAACGCCGACGGTCAGGTAGTCCGCATCTGCATCACACTTGAGCAACAGTTCCTTAAAAAGGTTGGAGTTGAGCCCGCCACACAGGCCGCGGTCGGTGCTCACTACTATGATGAGTTTTTTGCCCTTTTCACGCTGCTCCATCAAGGGGGAGCTTGCACCGTCTGCCAGAGTATCCTGCAAGTGCTTAAGCACGTTTGCAAGGGCACTCATATAGGTGCGCCCCTTGAGAGCCAGCTCTTGGGCACGCCGCATTTTTGCGGACGCAACCATCTGCATCGCTTTAGTGATTTGCGATGTGTTGCGTACCGACTTAATGCGGCGTTTGATGTCTCTGAGACTTGCCATGGTGGGGAGATTACTTCGTCATGCGTGATTTGAATGCCGTCATGAACTGCTTGAGCTGCTCATCAATGCTGTCGGTAAGAGCTTTTTCAGCCTCAATGGCGGCCAGCAGGTCGGGGCGGGTGGTGCGGGCGTCTTCTTCCATCTCGCGTACCACTTTCTGTACTTTGTCGACGGGTACATCGTCAAGATATCCCTTCTGAATGGCGTAAAGGTCTATCACCTCAATGCTCAGGCTCTTGGGGTCATATTGCCCTTGCTTGAAGAGCTCCACAATGCGGCGGCCACGCTCCAACTTGGCTTTTGTGTTGGCATCCAAATCGGAACCGAACTGGGCGAATGCCTGCAATTCTTCGAACTGGGCAAGGTCGAGCTTCACGGAGCCTGCCAGTTTCTTCACAATCTTGGTTTGGGCAGAGGAGCCTACACGGCTCACGGAGATACCCACGTTAATAGCGGGGCGCACACCTTGGTAGAACAGGTCGGTATCCAAGAAAATCTGACCGTCGGTGATGGAAATCACGTTGGTGGGAATGTAGGCGGATACGTCGCCTGCCTGCGTTTCAATGATGGGCAGGGCGGTGAGAGACCCACCCTTGCGGCCACCCTCTGCGTTGATGCGTGCGGCACGCTCCAACAAGCGGCTGTGCAGGTAGAATACGTCGCCGGGGTATGCCTCACGGCCGGACGGACGGCGCAGAATCAATGATACCTGGCGGTATGCCACGGCGTGCTTGGAGAGGTCATCGTATACAATAAGGGCATCCTGCCCCTGGTCCATGAAATACTCACCCATGGCGCAACCGGCATAGGGGGCAAGGTACTGCATGGCGGCACTGTCAGAAGCGGAGGCAACCACGATGATGCTGTAGGGCATGGCCCCGCTTTCCTCAAGTTTGGCAACCAAGCGGGAGATGGTGGCGCGTTTCTGGCCGATGGCTACATAGATGCTGTAAAGCGGGCGGTGACCGGGCAGCTTACCTTCCTCTGCCAGCTTGTTCTGGCGAGCTTGGGAAATCATGGTATCGGTAGCAATGGCGGTCTTGCCGGTGGAGCGGTCGCCGATGATAAGCTCGCGCTGGCCGCGGCCAATCGGAATCATTGCATCAATGGGCAAAATGCCGGTCTGCACAGGCTGGTTCACACCTTGGCGAGAAATAATGCCGGATGCAATCTTTTCTACCGGGTAATAATCAGCTGCAGTGATGGGGCCTTTGCCATCCAGCGGGTTGCCGAGCGTGTCCACAACACGACCCAGCAAGCCGGGGCCCACGGGTACTTGCAGCAGGCGGCCCGTCGTTTTGCAGGTGTCGCCCTCTTTGAGCCCGTTGCCGTTGCCGATGAGCACTGCGCCCACCTCATGCTCTTCCAAGTTCATGGCCAGCCCCATAACGCCGCCGGGAAACTCAATCATTTCATTGAGCATGGCGTTGCTGAGGCCTTCGATACGAGCCACGCCGTCGCCTATGGCTTTGATGGTGCCCACGTTTTCGCTGACGGCCGCGGTGGAGGCGTTTTTGATTTGTGCTTCGAGTTCTTGTACGATGTTACTCATATGCCGGATGGTGTGATTTTGAAAATGTTGAATGAGAGAGGTTAAGATTAAATGGAAATGCTAGAGAGGCGTTCAATACGGGAGCGAATGGAGGCATCCGTTACGTCGTCTCCCACTTTTACGGTAATGCCGCCGAGCAGGGCGGGCTCCACCTGCCATACGTAGTGCAGCCCCGGGGTGCGCGCATCGAGCTTGGTTTTAATGCTCTGCTTTTCTGCATCTGTCAAGGGCAGGGCACTGGTAATGGTTGCGGTGTGGCGGGCTACCTCCAAGCGCACCAGTTCGGCAAGTGCGCTGAGTATGCCTAAGTAGTTACGCGGTTTTTCTTTTTCGATGGTGGCAGCCACGTGGCGCACGGTGTCCTCTTGCAGCAAGCCATCGGGGCCGATGCAGAGTCTCATGAGGCGTCTAGCCTGAGCCTGTGCTTCCTTGGTGATTTTCATAAAATATGCAGGTGTGCGGCGGTGTGTTACAGCTGGTTGATGGCCTCTGCGTTAATGGCGCGGTGATCAGCCTCGCTGAGCACCTTGCCTGTTACTTGGGCGGTTGCCTGTGCTACCAAGCGGGCAAACTCGCTCTTGAGGGCTTCCTTTTGTCGCTGGGTATCCATGTCTGCCTGCTGCTTGGCGTTTTCAATGATGGTGCGAGCCTCTGCGGCTGCTTTATCGGCCAGCTCTGCTTGCAGTTTGGCTGCGGTTTCACGGGCATGCTCCACTTGCTCTTTGCCGGAGGCATGCGCCTCTGCCAAAATCTTTTCACCGGTGGCTTTTACCTCTGCAAGCTCTTTTTCACTGCGGGCATGCATGGCCTCACCCTCTTCTATGCGTGCACGGCGCTCCTCAAGCTGTTGCATAATGGGCTTGATGCCGAACTTTACCACCACAATCACCAAAACGGTGAAAGCGATAGCGTGCGCAATGAATACATCGGTATGCAGACCGAACTTGTCTGCCAATTCCGTTAATTTGTTTGCCAGTACCGGGGTGTACATATTCTGTTGTAATTTGTGTTGAAAGGGGGACGGGAGAATGGAGGAGGATAAGGGGCTGCGCCGTTCTCCGGCGGCGCAGCCCGTTGAATCTTACATGAAGATTGCTACGAATGCCACACCTTCGATAAGAGCGGCAAGAAGAATGGAGATGGTAAGAACTTTACCGAAGGAGGCGGGGTTACGGCCTGTGGATTCAGCGGCCTTCATACCGATGCAACCAATGCCGATACCGGCACCGAGAACGGCAAGACCTGCCTTGAGGGCGGTCAGGTCTACAGCTGCTGCTGCGTCTGCGATTGTTGTGATGTCCATTGTATTGTATTTATGTTTGTTGTTATTGTCTTCTGCCTGCCGTCACGTCTTTACTGCATGATTCGGCGCGGGCGGGAAGTGTTTTCTGCCTGTGGTGGTATCAGTGTGCGGATTCACCCTCTTCATCCTCTTCACCCCCGATTTGGGTTTTGAGGAAAATGGCGGTGAGCATCAGGAACACTAATGCCTGCACAAAGCCCACGATAACCTCCAGGAACATAAAGGGCAACATGGCAAACCAGCCGATAGCCCCCATCTGTTCGAGGATGGATTCACCTGCAAAGATGTTACCGAACAAACGTGCTGCCAACGCAACCGGGCGCACGCAGATGGAAAGAATTTCTATTAAGCCCACAAAGAAGAAGATGGGCAGCAAGGCATATTTCAGGAAACCCGTCAGGCCGCCTTTAGGACCGAAGGTGTGGGTAAGGAAATGCCACGGTCCCTGTTCTTTCATGACCCAGATGAACCACAGAATGGCATAGGAGAACCCCAAGAAAATGGTGACATTGAAATCTGCGTTGGCACCACGCAGCAGCGGTTGCCCATCATAGGTAACAGAGCCAACGCCGGGCAGCAGCCCCAAGTAGTTGCTCACCAATATAAAAATGAATACTGTGGCAAAGTACCAAAAATACTTCTTGGCAATTTTACGCCCTGTCAACCCTTCCACAAAGTTGTACAATAGCTCAAATACCCACTCTACAAAGTTTTGCAGACCATGCGGTATTCTCTGCATCTTTTTGGAGGCCATGCGCAAAACTATGGTAATGAGGATAATGGCAACGGCAAACATTATCATGGAGTTGGACACGGGCAGCGTATAGCCCGGCCAAACAGGCATATCCCATATAATGGGGGCATCACTCGTTAATCCTGCATGTCCATGCTCAGATGCGCATGCCACCCCACCCAGCATCATTGCTGCAGCTGTCAGCTTCTGTACAAAAAGTTTCATGTTGCACTTCTTAATCTAGCACTCTCTTTTCCTGTCGTCAAGCTTCAAATGATGTTAATTTGATTTTTTCAGCTAATTTTATTACATAGGGCATCTCTAAAAACTCAAAAAAACTATTTATCTTGCACCCTACGGATCTCCGGCACCCCTACAAATTGGTAGTTGTGGGGGAGAGTCCGCGAGCGTTAGCGAGCCGATTTTTGAGCCCGTGAAGCGGGCGATATTTCAAATAGCGAGTGGTGGAGCCGCGCAGCGGCGCAACCACTCGAATTAATTAATTATAAAGGGAACCCGTGAAACGGGTGACACTTAAGTCATGTTAAAATCCATAGAGATAGATAAAAAAAAACGCTATAAAAATCTGAGCACATAAGCATAGGTGTCAACTCGGAATCGAACTTAACTATCACCCGTTTCACGGGTTCGGTGTATTATTTATCGGTTCGAGTGGTTTCCGTCTTCGGCAAGCCTACGCCGTGACGAGTCGCTCGCCGTTGGCTCGCTGCACCACTCGCTAAATAAAATGACGCCCCGCAGAGCGGGGCTTACAAAATTCCGCTCGCCTGCGGCTCGCTACCCCTACAAATTGTCATTTGGCGAGTTTTTGGAGGTCCCCTTACATAACAAATCGAACCGTTGTGACGACTGTGGCCGAAACGGGGCTCGGGCCGTTGTGAGCCGGGTGAAATCTCCAACCGGATAAAATGGTTTGCTTGGCTGCTTTAGCAAATGCAGGGTGGGTAGACGAAATGATCTCCACCGCAAGGGGCTTGCCTTGAGGGTCTATGTGAATACGTGCACGCACGGAGCCCTCAACGCGGCGGCGCAACAGCTCTTTGGGGTAGGGCGGTTGAGGTGTGGCCGCGTATTGTGGCGGGGTATATGTTAATGCTGTTTCCGGGGCGCGAACGCAGGGCTGTGTGTGGGGGGCTTCTTCGAATTGAGGTGTCAGCTCTGTGTAAAAGAGATACTCACCGGTAATCTCCCCTATACCCTCCGCAAGGTTTGCCCCCGGGGGGATATACGCAGCCTCATATTCCGGCATTACAGGGGGGGGCTCTATGATACAGATAGGCTCGGGCTCTGCGGGTGGCTGAGTGCTGAGCTCAACACGCGGAGCCGTAGTTTCTTGCTTTTGTGGTTGTTCTGTTTGCGGGTAGATGTAAACGGAGTCTGCCTTGCTTTTACTTGAGGCAGCAATTTTGATGCTGTTTGCGTGTATAAAGACAGTTGCGCATAATACGACACATGCCGTGCTGAGGCATATTCTACCTTGCACGCAATCTTTTTTCTTATGTCGAACATGCAGAGCCATGGTATCAGTCACAGAGCCAGTAGGTGTGAGATTCCGCAATATCGTAGGTGGTGTAGCCATTTTGCGGCAGGTGTACATGGGGCCATGTGGCTATGTTGACACGGTTTTCCATCCACCCCGGCAACCAGATAGCCTGCTCATGGATGATAGCATCTACCCCGGCGCAGGCGTTTGCCGCTTGTTGAAGGGTAGTTGCTTTTTCCAGTGCTGCAATGGCGGCATCCATGGCGGCGTTGTTCAGGCAAAACGGCGCGTCGTCCCCATACGCCGTGGAGTGAAAACTGCGCTTGTAATCCGGCAGGGGGGCGGCGGGCACAGTTGCCCAAAAAAGCATTTGGTGGTGCTTCTTCTTTACGTATTCCGCACAGAGCTGCCAAGGCAGTGGTTCCGCCACAATTTCTACCCCGCAAGTTGCAGCACTTTGCGCTAATAATGTGACAAGAGTGCTGATTTTTTGAGAGGGACTGTAAGCTAACCTTACGCTTAGCCGTGTGCCGTCTTCTCTCTGCAAGATACCATCTTGGCCTGTGATGGTGTAGCCCGCTGCGGCAAACTCTGCTCTGGCGGCTGCGGGGTTATAGTGATACTGCGGTGTTTTGTGGTGCAAATAGCTGTAATCGGTAGCAAATTGAGGCAGTTGTTCTGCCTCACCCCTGAAGATGATGCGAATGGCCTGCTGCATATCCATGGCTTGCAGCAGCCCCCTGCGCAAGTGAATATCCGGCAGCTGCACCGTATTCAGCGCAATGCCGTAGGGAGGCATGGGGCAATTTACCGTGAAGCGGTGTTGTTGTATTCTAGCATCTGCGTTCTCAAGATATTGTTGCCATGCAGAGATATTGCGGGTTTGCATGATATCTAACTTGCCGTGCAAAAACATCTCCCAAGCCTGTGCTTCATCCGTTAAAAAGTGGTGTTCAATGCTGTCTGCATTACAGGTGTAGCGAAACCCCGGCAGCTCTTTTGCCCACCAATCATCGTTACGCACCAGGGTGATGAGCCGCCCCCGCTGCACTTTGCCCACGGTATATGCCCCTGTGGTGGGGGCAATGCGGTGCTTATAACGGGTTTGGTAGTCGGGGCCGAACTCTGCGTAGAACCCGGGCTCTGCCGGGTGCAATATGGCCGCGGCTCTCAAGTGCGGCAGCACGCTTGCTTGGTGGGGGCGTATGGCTATAACGGAATCCCCATACACATGCAGCTCTGCAGCGTAGGTGCTCATGAGCGTATCCCCCGTTTGTAAGCGCAGTAGTGTGCCCAGCGCAAAATCCGCCGCTCGCACCGGGCGGCCGTTGGAGTAACGCGCATGTGATTGCAGCTTAAACCAGAGCATTCCCCCGTGTTCTGCCCAGGCTGAGGCCAAACCCGGTATGAGTTGCCCTGTTGCGGGGTGCGCCCGCACTAAGGGAACTTCTATTCTGTCAAACAGGTTGTAATGAAAAAATTGGGGGGACGGACTACCGAATGCTAAAAAATTAGCCGGGAACGGCCCCACGTTAGATAACCTCAGGCACCCGCCTTTTACCGCTTGCGCGGAGCCGGGTTCCTCAAAACTTTCGCCACTTGTCCATGGTATGCCTTGCGGTAACGCAGACTCGGAATATCTGCCTATTTTGATGGAGTTTTGTCGGGCCAATTGCTCATCGAAATCCGCCGGGTAAGGGGCAGGGGGCTGCTCCTGCACCGTAATCGCCATTGGCTGCGGCACGGCTGTGGGTACAGCCAGCCGTGCCAATGTATACAACAGTGCTGCAAGCAGTGTGATTGCTGCCGCTATATAAAAACACTTTTTCATCAGAAGGTGATGGTGCAACCTGCGTGTAGGGTGGTGCCGGCAGATATGAAAGAGCTGTTGGGGTCCGCATAATGCCCCTCTGTCACATATTTTTGATTGGTGAGGTTTTCAATAGCCATGTGCAGGGTGAGGTTCTCATTCACTTGATATTGAGCATATAAACGCAGGTTGTAGTAATTATCCAACTTACTGTAGGGCGTGGTGTTATAATGGCTGCGCCCCACTGCTGCAGATACCCCTATGCCCGTTGTCAACCCCTCCACGGGGCTGGTGTGCAAATCTGCCTGCCATACCTGGCGCACGGAGGATGGAATTTGTCGGTCGTCGGATGTTTTGGGTTGCACGTAGGTCCACGATACGCTGTAACCGGTGTTCCAATGGGGCTCCAGCGTGCCGCTCAGGGCAATTTCCGTGCCGAGAATCGTCCAATGCCCCGGCATGTTGACGTAACGTCTTGATTGCGTGGTGTTATCCCACACCGTGTCTATGGCGTTGCTTCTTTGCTCCCAAAAGAGGGTGAGGCTCAGCAGGTGATTATCCGTAAGGGCGTGTTCTATGCCGATGTCGGCACTGATGCTTTCTTCACAATCCAACTGCGGGTTGCCCGTGTACTTGCCGTAGGGGGCTACAAACTCACTGTTACTGCGTTGAAAGGAGGACGGTGCGCGGTACCCCGTACCCACGGACCCGTATACGCGCGTTTTCTCCTCATTAAAACGGTAGGTGGATGCCGCCCGAATGCTCACTAAGGCATCATGAACGTTGCTGTGGTCAAGCCTGGCTGCCAAGGTGTTATCCCATTGCTCCGTCGGGGTAATGCGGTGCTCTGCCGCAAAGCCGAGCACGTTTTCCAGGTTTTTGTATTGATTATCCGTTGTCCCGCCGGAGAGGCAGTCGTAATCATTGCGGTTCCAAGAGATAGCGGTGGTGGTACTCTGGTGTTTGCACCATTGGTAGCTGTTGCGCCACTCCAACTGCATGTTGCGCATATCTTGCAAATAGCCGTCTGCCAGCTTGGCGTCAAAAGTGTAAAAGCCCGCCATGACAGAGCTGCGCCATTGTTCGCTGATTTTTGTTTGCCATTTAGCAGTCAATAAGTTGCTGCGAAAACGGAAATTGTTGTATGGGGGCCACATGGAGCCCATGCTGTCGTAGCCGTATTCTGAGTCCTCCCTGCGGTAGGTCAAGGTTAATTGATTGTCTTTATCGGCGTGGTAATCCAAGCGCAAAGCCTCGTTCCATATCTCGGATTCAAAGGCATTACGGTGGTGGGATCTGCGGCCGTCTGCCGTTTGTACATCATTGTCCGTTCTGCTGTACCCCATGCTTAAAAACCACGCCAAGTTGTCTACTCTGCCTTGGGTAGCAACATTACCGGTATAGGCGTTGTTGCTGCCGGCTTCATTAAATAGCGTCAGGCTCGGCTCGCCCTCGCCCTCCGGCGTTTCCATGAATACAACTCCACCCACGGCCCCGCCACCGAACATTGCCCCTTGGCTGCCTTTGAGTACCTCCAGATTCCCCAGTGAAAAAATATCCGTTCGCCCTAATACATTTGAGGTAATGATGGTATCCCCACCGTTAGAGCCCAGTCGCATTCCGTCTATCATGGTAGAGGTGTAGGCGTCTGAGCTCATGCCTCGTATCACAATTTGAGAGGTATTGCCCTTTTGGTTAGCACCGCCCCCCGGCAGTACATACACACCGGGCAGGGTGGTGAGAGCCTCCGATACGGTGTAGATGCCCTCTTGCTTCATCTGTTGCAAATCCACTACCTCTACGGATACTCCCGTTTGGTCATACGGCACGGCAAGCCCGCCGTGGGCGGATACTGTGATGGGGGCCAGCTCCGTCTCTTGCGTATCCGCAAGTACCCCGCCTGCTGCCAAAAGCGCAGGCACAACTACGTAAGCCACTCTCTGCGTGACTCTATATCTGTATTTCATTGGTTCTGTGTTGTCTGTGCCCGGTGCATCGCCGAGCGGTTGAGACTTGCACTCGGCCGGTCTTCCGACTGAGCTCGATTCGCGGTGTAATCGAGCATCACGGTTGCGGCACAGCGGCAGATTCTCACTGCCTTTCCCGTCTATTTCCTGCGGCTTCCTCACCGCCTCCGAGTGCAGAATGCCCCTCGGGGCATCCGCCCTTTATTGTATCCTGTTTTTTGCTGTTGGCAAGTTTTTTCTTGACCTCGTATCTTTCCTTTGTTATTTTTCGGATGAGTTCGTTATATATAAAAATTAGAAATATATTAGAGGCTTTATACGAAGGATGAAATCTGAAATGTATGTATTTGGTATTTTTAATATGTGCTCAAATGACACAATTAGTAATACTATTTATGTTAGGAATATTATGTAAGAGTCTTGATTTGTCATCTCATTACAATATTATGGGGCTTACGCTATGGGATATATGTCGTGAAAAAATCTTTTCTTCTGATCAAATGGAATTAGAAGCTTATACAGCGGAGTGGAAATATTATTTAAGTTATTATGAAAAATAATTATTAAAATATCGATTAAAAAAAATGAAATATATAGTGTTAATTTTATTGAATATGTATGTGCTCCATGCAAAAATATTAAGTTTATCTCCAGCCGTTACGACAGAATCGGGAGAATTACATACTGATCATGAGTTGTATCAATATTTGGAAAATATTTCTTGCTTGGAAAGATCATTTCAATTAGCAAAAGCAAAAGATAGAGACTTATTTGCATTACTGGAATGTGCTGACGAGTTATTAGAAATACGTGTAGGTGTTAAATATAACAATTTAAGATTTCCATACTTGTCAAATGAGATGAAGAATGAGTATTATACTCTTTTGCGAGTAATGAGTAAAAGGGATTTTGATAACGTGATAAATATATTTAATCATACAGAGGAAACATTGAATAAATACGAAGAAATGTTCAAAAATATGCGAAGATGGATAAAATATGAGGAAAAGACTTCTTTGTATAGATTAGCTTGCATAGAAAAGCACAGCCTATCTTTAATGAATAAGCTATTTGAAAAGCAGGGTTGCGGAAACAATGTAATGAGTTATGATTTCTTTAATTGTATTGATAGCGATATAACGATACAGGATTTTAGAAACATAGAGCATTTTATTATATGCGTATTGAATGGGCAAAACAGCCTCAGAGATGTACAATTAATGAAATGTAATGAAAACGCAAAGGCGTTTATAATATCATATGTCAATATATATAGGGCTTTGTTGTGTTATTTTTCTTTAGAACTTAATGATATGCCACTGGGGGTCAATTTTCGTCAAATTGATCAATTGATGAAGATTGCATCGCAAGCTATAGAAAGGACAGGAGATAAGATGTTAATAGATATAGTTAATCATATAATCAGTAGTTTACAACATGAAATTCATGCTGTAACTCTTGAATTACCGCATATAGAGTATCCCTATACTAAACCGGCTCCTGTCACTATATATAGCCTTAGGCAATTTCCTCCACGGGATCCCAGATATTATGAGTTTTATTTTTATTGGGATCCGATACGAAGATATACACCTTTTCGGACTATGGAAGAATATGATGGGGGCTCTACCAAATAAAAGTCTCGATTTTTCTGACACTGTGGTTTCTATATATCCTCAAAAATTTTGTTTGACTCTATGGCAATAAGTTGCTATAAGTTGGCCATGTTGAACCTATAAACAAATATTTTTCGGCAATAGTAGTAGAAAAAATTAACCGATGATATGAGAATGAAGTTTTCGATTTTAGTGCTTACATTGGGTGTTTTTGGTGCTTTGTGTAGCGCAGGGCAAGAGGCGCCCGCAGTAACACTGGAGAAGACGCCGATACCGCTGGTGATGAAGGAGGATAAGATACGAGCCCTTTTGGAGTCCGGCGAAGACCTCAATAGTTTTGAAGGCGAGAAGGGGATAACGGTTTTGGGGGCTATTTTGCTGCGGTGCCCGCAGCCGGATTTGGTGGAATTGGCATTGAAGAGAGGGGCATCCGTAAAGCCGAGCCCAACATTAAAACATTATTTTAGTGATTATACGTTCATGATCAGCCTCTACCGGGATATGTCGCCGGAGGATGCCGCAAGAATCATGACCTTGCTATTGGATGCAGGCAGCGATATAAATGCCCTGAACAAGCAGGGGAACTCGCTGCGTATTCATTACGGCAAAATCAAAACTCCGGCGGCTGCTGCCATAGGAGAAGTTTTGCGAGAGCGAGGGGCCAAGCTGCACCCGGATGCTCCTTCTAACCGAAAATAATGCGGAAAACGGGCTGAAATTGCCATATTTTGCTTGCATTTTAGTGTGTTTTGATGCATAACCCATGCCCGTTATGGCAGACGAGTCCACCCGCAAACCTTCCTGGCTGAAAGTAAAGTTGCCCAAGGGGCAGGCTTTCAAGCATGTAAATGAGCTCGTAAAGGGTAACTCCCTTGTTACCGTGTGTGAGGAGGCCATGTGCCCCAACCGTGGTGAGTGCTGGAGCCATGGCACGGCCACTTTTATGGCATGTGGTGATGTTTGCACCCGTGCCTGCGGTTTCTGTGCAACGCGTACGGCTCGCCCCAAGCCGCTTGATCCCGAGGAACCTGCTAAGATTGCGGATGCCGTGAGCCGCATGAAGCTAAACCATACCGTGGTGACCATGGTAACGCGAGATGACTTGAAAGATGGTGCCGCCAACCATATGGCTGCCATTATTCGAGAGATTCGCAAGAGCAGCCCGCAGACGATTATTGAGGTGCTTACATCCGACTTTAACGGCAAGGATGAATCCATTGCTGCCGTGATGGATGCCCGCCCGCATATTTTTAACCATAACTTGGAGACCGTGGAGAGGTTGTCCCCCTTGGTGCGTTTCCGTGCCAAGTATCGTCAATCCCTTGCAGTGCTTAAGCGTGCATTGGAGCTTGCCCCCGGCATGGTGGTGACCAAGAGCGGCATTATGCTGGGCTTGGGAGAAACGCGGGATGAAATTGAACGCACGATGGATGACCTGCGTGAGCACGGTGTAACCGTGTTGACCATGGGGCAATATCTGCGCCCGTCCGCCAAACATTTGCCGGTGATTGACTATATTCACCCGGATACATTTGAGGAGCTGCGTCAGGTGGCGCTCGGCAAGGGGTTCCGCCACGTGGCCAGTGGCCCGCTTATCCGTTCCTCCCACCACGATGCCAACTTCCGCCCCGAGCTGGATATACTCGAAGCAATCAATGCAGATTTGCGTGCGCGTGGCGAGATAGTTTTATAACGATTTATCTTGGCATGGCCTGAAAAAAGGTGTAGAATAGGTGGCGATGAGAAGACCACCTATTCCCGGGTTGGTGCTGGCAGACGGTTGGCTGGCACCGTATGAGCGTGAAATCAAGGCTCGCATGCGTTTGTATGACGGGCAGCTGCAGCGTATATGTCGCCGTTATGGCTCATTATTAGAGTGTGCCAACGGCTACAGCCGTATGGGGTTCAACAAAGACACCACTACCGGGGAGTGGGTGTATAGGGAATGGGCACCGGGGGCGCGTGCTCTCTACCTCATTGGTGATTTTAACGGCTGGAACCGCAGCAGCCACCCCCTTACCACCGGCAAAGACGGCGTGTGGGAGATTCGCTTGCCTGCGGATGCGTTGGCTCACGGTCAGCATGTGAAAGTGCATGTCATTGGGGCTGATAATGTGGCTAAAGACCGCATGCCTGCTTGGATTCGCTATACCGAGCAAGACCCCGCCACCTTTGATTATAGTGGTATTATATGGGCTCCGCAGGAGCCGTATCAGTGGAAAAACACCCGCTGGAACCCTGCTAATGTAAAGGTACCCTTTATTTATGAAACTCACGTGGGGATGGCGGGGGAGGAGGAGCGCATACACTCCTACCGTGAGTTTGCCGATAATGTGTTGCCCCGTGTAAAAGATTTGGGATATAACGTGGTACAGCTCATGGCTGTGCAAGAGCACCCGTATTACGGCTCGTTCGGCTACCATGTGTCTTCTTTCTTTGCCCCGTGCAATCGTTTCGGCACGCCCGAGGATTTGAAGTATCTGATTGATACGGCGCATGGTATGGGTATTGCCGTGCTGTTGGATGTGGTGCACTCTCATGCCGTTAAGAATGAGGCAGAGGGGCTTAATAATTTTGATGGCTCGGGTGGGCAGTATTTCAATGCCGGAGAGCGCGACAGCCGCCACCCGGACTGGGATAGCTGCCTGTTTGACTACGGCAGGCATGAGGTGATTGAGTTCTTGCTCAGTAACTTACGCTGGTGGCTGGAGAAGTTCCGCTTCGATGGGTTCCGCTTTGACGGTGTTACCAGTATGCTGTATTTGCACCACGGGCACGAGCCCTTTACCGATTTGGGGTGCTATTTCAACACCATGGTCAATATAGATGCCGTTACCTATTTACAGTTGGCAGCCACCTTGGTGCAACAGGTGCGCCCGGGGGCCTTTGCCATTGCAGAGGATATGTCCGGCATGCCGGGGCTCTGCCGCCCGGTGGATGAAGGCGGGTTCGGCTTTACGCACCGCTTGGCCATGGGCTTGCCGGATTATTGGATTAAGCTGTTGAAGGAAAAGAAGGATGAAGAATGGAGCGTGGGGGATATTTGGTACACCCTTATTAACCGTCGCTACGGTGAGCCGAACATTGCCTACGCAGAGAGCCATGACCAGGCATTGGTGGGGGATAAGACCATTGCCTTCCGCCTGATGGATGCCGAGATGTACACCCACATGAGCTGTACAACGCCCAGTTTGATTGTGGACCGCGGTATGGCTTTGCACAAAATGATTCGCTTGGCCACCTTGGCTGCCGGTGGTGAGGGCTGGCTTAATTTCATGGGCAATGAGTTCGGGCACCCGGAGTGGATTGACTTCCCCCGCGAGGGCAATGACAACTCCTACAAGTATTGCCGCCGCCAGTGGAGCTTGGTAGATAATGATTTATTACGTTACCGTTATCTCAATGCTTTTGACCGTGCCATGGTTAAGTTAGCTCAGGATTGCGATATCTTGGCCGCGCCCCCCGCGCGCCCGCTTAACATGGATGAAAAGAACCAGGTGATGGCCTTTGAGCGCGGTGGCTTAGTGTTTGTCTTCAACTGGAGCGGTACTGCGGCCATACCGGATTACGAGCTGCCCGCACCCTCCCACGGGGAGTGGCGCGTGGTGCTGGACTCCGATGACCTGCGCTTCGGTGGCTTCGGGCGGTTGGATAACAGTATTACACACTTTACGGACAAAACACAAAAGCTTTCTCTGTACCTGTTGCCGCGTACCGTGTTGGTACTGGCCCGCGCTTACCGCGGCGGACGCAGGTTTTGATGCCGGTTAAGTTATGTCCGCAGGAGGAAAGAGAGGGCTGCGCCGCGCCTTGCGTGCAGATACACTGCTGATTTTGCTGGTATTAGCGTGCGTTGGCATGCTGTCCGGCTGGTTTAGTGGCAAAGATGCACCCGCGCTGATAGGCGAGATTGCCGAGCAGTGGCACCTTGCACCCACGGAGCACGATTTCGGGGAGTCAGATGCTGCCGCGAATGCTCAGATGAGCGATGCGGAGGTGAACTCCCGCTTGGCAGTCATGCCCGCCGCTGCTAAGTGTGAACCACTGCGTTTTTTGATGCTTAATGCACAGAACTACTTTGTGAAGGAGGATACTCAACGCTCCCGCTATAGGTTGAGTATGAAAAAAGAGGAATCTCGCGAGGCGGTGGCGGAGGTCATAGCATCCGCCTCCCCGCAGGTGGTGGGGCTTATTGAAATAGGTGGCCCCCATGCCCTGGCGGATTTAAAACAACGCCTCAAAAACAGGGGGGCAGATTACCCCTATTCTAAAATCTTGCTGCGCAGTGGCGAGGACCGCGCGCTGGCCGTTTTGTCTCAATACCCCATTGTGCAAGACTACTCCCGTGCTAACTGTAGTTTGTTGGGTAACAAGCGGCAAAAGATGCTGCGCGGTATTTTGGATGTAACGGTGCAGGTGGAGGGCTGCCGCTTTTACCGCATAATGGGGGCTCACCTTAAATCTCGTGTGGCCGATGACCCGGCCGCAGCCACGGCTCGCCGCAGTGCAGAGGCACGTACGCTGGCTTTATACTTGCAAAAAGAGATGCGTAAACAACCCAAAATGCCGGTCTTAGTGTATGGGGATTGGAATGATGGCCCCACCGATGCCTCCCAACGCATTTTAACGCAAGGTGTTTCAGAGGATGCCGCCCTCAGCTCCGTTAAGGCTGTGGACTCCCGCGGGCAAAGCTGGACAATTTGTTACGAGGCTGCGCAAGAGTATTGCGTGTTTGACCGCATCTACGTTAACAGCGTGTTGCGCAGCAGGCGTGGCCGCAGCTGTGATAGTGGTGTGGTGGATATCCCCGCTGCTACCCTCGCGGCCGATCACCGTGCCGTGTGGTGTGAGCTGCGTTGATTGGTGCTGCCTTTTATTCTTTTTCTTTCATGGGCAGGAAATGCGTTTTGCGTATCAAGCGTGCCCATTCTTTGAAGTGCTTGGTGCGTTCTTCAAACTCCTTGCCGATGGGATGTTCTGCGATGGAGTCTGCCAGGTCTGCTGCTTCTTCCCACTTTTCCATTTTGAGTAGGCAGGCAATAGCCCCCGTGCCCGAGAGACATAAAATGTAAGCCTTATCCGGGGTGGCTTGTTTGGCACTGGCGGGCAGGCTGTTGATAATGTTTTTGTAGTCAAGCAACGCGCGCTCATTCCACCCCACGCGGCTGCAAAGGGTAGCCTGTTGCAGGTAAGCACGGCTGTGCCAAGCCTGTGTTAAGCCCGGTATGGAAAACACCTGCTCGTTGGTGGAGATAGCTTGTTTGAGCGCCTCGGGCGTGCCGGGCACTGCCTCTATATCTGCCTTAACGGTGAGCGCAAAGGCGTATTCCTCTGCCAGGTGCGTGCTGCCGGGGGTGGCGTTTCTCTCCGTTTCAATCTCTTTAATAATGCGCAGAATCTTTTGCTCCGCCGCTTGGGCATCATTGATTCGGAACAGTACAGCCGTGTTCAGAATCGCTGCACGGTATCGGTACGGGCTGTCAATCTCTGCTGCTGCGGCAAATAACGTGGCGCCTTTGGTGACGGCGGGCAGGGTCATGCATTGGGTGGATTCTCGCCCGGCAAGCAGCAGCGCGCGCGCTTTCATGTCTTTATCCTTAGCATTGGCCGCCAAGTCTTCCAGCAGTATGAGGGCCTCCCTGTGGTTGCCTTCCTCTGAGTATATTTTGGCCAGTTTGAGGGTAATGGCAATGCGTACATCCTCACGTTTGGTGGCTGAGAGGGCTGCCAGCAAGAATGGTTTGTGAGATGCCGTGGCTCTGCCTACCTCCTGCTCGCATTCCAAGGCATGCAGGTAGAGCCCGTAATAGCGCATTACCTGTTCATTAGGCCAAACTTTACGCTCGGTATCAGAGAATTCACTCAAACGTTTAAGGGCAGAGGCTGCATCGTTTTCATCAATATCTAATTGGGTGAGTTGCAACACGGTTTCCACCCGTTGCGTGGGGGTGGGGTCCATTTGCAACACTTCCTCCAGCTCTTGTCTGCTTTGTTGAGGGGTCTTGCGCAGGTTTAACCCGGCGTGTGTCAGCTTAATCACGCGCTTGCAGTGAACGGGGAACTCCTTGTTAAGCAGCTTTTGTACAGCTTCGTTATTTTCAAGCGTATGCGCACAATAAAGCGCATTAGCATAAGCGGTTTCCTGCAATGCGGGCGGGGCTGCTTCCGCACTTTTCAGGTAGAGCTCCAATGCCATGGGATCCGCTGCCGGCATGGTGCGGGCTTTGTAAAAGAGGGTGTAGGCATCCCGCTTATTTTCGGGTATTCTGTCGTAATACGCCGTGGCATTTTCCTTTTTGTCGTGGAGAATGAGGTAGCGAGCCTGCTCATTATTAATTTGCACGGTAATGGGCAGATAATCCGGGTTAATGCCGGTGGCACGGTTGACGGCAATTTCCCCCAACTCTTCATTGCTGAGTACGTAAAGAGATTCTCGCTGGGTGATGGCAGATGCCAGTAATGCGCGGTAAATGGCTGTAGTGTCTCTTGACCATTCCTCCAGCTTGCGGATGGCGTATTTGCTGGTGGTGAAGGCCCCGCGTTTATCTAGTCTGCGGAAGGCTTCTTCCAACAGCACGGAATCCGGGTGGGATGATATGAACTTGAGCAACGTTTCCTCTCCCTTGCCTTCGTTGTCACCCTCTGCCTTTTCTTTGTCGTAATGGATTTCGCTTAAAAGAATACGGCTATACTCCCGCTGCAAGGTAGGGGCTTTATCTTCTGCTTCTCGGCATTTGCTGATGGCTGCATCATAATTGCCCGCACGGCGCAGCTGCTCTGCCTCCAGCAAAAGGAGCGCTCCGCTTATGTCGGTATCAGCTGAGGCGTAGTCCGCAAGGTTGAGCTCTTTGTTGCTTTGTACGGTATGCTCTGCAAGCAGGATTTTAGCTAAGGCGGCTATTGCCGGGTCTTGGGAGGCTGAGAGCTTGGACAGCACGGCTTCGGTATGCGGGGTGCGGCGTGCACAATACATCAACGCGCGGGCGGCATACGGGTACAGGGCATGTGTTTCATCCACGCAAGAGAGCTCCGCCACCGCCTCCTCATAACGTTGCAACTCTGCCAAGGCGCGTCCTTTCCAATAGTGCAGCTCCGGGCAGGGGGTAACACCGTGCAAGGCCTGCAAGGCCTCTGTTGCGCTGCCGTTGCGCATGGCTTGCTCTGCCTGTGAAACATCTGCTCGGCATGTTGTGCCGACTGCCAGAGTACCGAGGATTAAGTAAAACTTATGCTTCATAGCCGTAACGAATCATTGTTGCTCTGCCTCCTGCGGGGTGGGGGCAGGGGGCTCTTCTTGCCATATAAATCTGTTGATAAAAGTTTTGCCGGATGCCGTCAGATGTGCGTTTGTGCTTTTACCCGCCAACCTGTTGGCGGTGCAATCCGGTTGAAACACCGGCATGGGCTTGCAGGAGATGACGGTGGGCTCTGCCACAGCCGTATCCGATGCATACACGGCTATGGGCACGCCCTCTGCCGTAAATGCAATGTCTAAAGCGGCACTTTGTTTTCCCCAATCGCCCTTGTATAAAAAGGGGTAGCGTTTCAAAAAATCCGGCATGTCTGCTTTGCGGGGCACGCGTACGCGGTAATGCTCCGGCAGCTTGCTGATGTATGCGGCCAGTGAGAACGGCGTGTTGCCATGGCTTTTGAGCAAAATATCTGCCGCATTGATGCCGATGAGGTTGTGCCCGTTGAACAAGCCGTGTTTGTTGTTGGCGGGGCAGAATTTGTGAAACTCCGAGTGCACCATCAGGCACAGCTCCAAATGACAATGGGCACGCACCTTGTTGAGCCCAACCCCACTGTAGCCGAGCCCGCCGATAACATCTTCATACCCCACGTGTTGACCTACCTCGCAGTTGATGCTGCGCAGGTGGGCGTACAGGCTGTACACCGTGCCCTCCGGTACCTCGTGTGCTATGACTACGTACCTGCCGTAATTGCTGGCACCGGGGGAGGTGGCGGTGTAGGCAACCACCCCGGGGGCAATGGGGCGCACTTCATCCAGCGGTTCGTTGGCGGCATCTCTGCGTATGGGCTTTACATCTATGCCCTCGTGCAGCTTGGTGCATATAATTTTGCCGTTGTGAATCCTTTTGGCATTGCGGGTGAACCCATAGCTGCCTGCCTCCCAGGGTTGCAGGTGCTTGCCTTCAAACCAACGGTCACAATACATAAAATACCCCTCATTGTCACCACGGTACAACGCATCATTGTCGGTGGGCAATTTGTAGACCAAGTCTTGCGCTGCGTGAAGCTGCAGCCACATTGCCGGCGCGAGCAAAAGTGCTTGTATCGTGGCTCTCATGAGGGGGGGGCTAATGCGCGGTATTAGTTGAAGATTTCACCCACGGTGCGCCCGGTGAAGTCTTTGCGCTGTTGTACATCCTTCGGCA
Organism: Akkermansiaceae bacterium; assembly: GCA_015062045.1. Lineage (GTDB taxonomy): Bacteria > Verrucomicrobiota > Verrucomicrobiia > Verrucomicrobiales > Akkermansiaceae > Akkermansia. The sequence goes on along the minus strand of SUVJ01000013.1, from coordinate 5,398 downwards.
TCTTGGGAATCGGGCGCGGATTCTCTTTCAGATAGCGCTTTTCCTCAATCTCCGGGTTAATCGGTTCAACCGTGCGGGAAATGCGCCACAAGTCATAGCCATTCAAACCGTTCCAGATTTTAAGAATGCCGTCACTCACCGGGCTGATACGCATGGGCTCCATGGCTAAGCCATTGACAACAGGCAGCATAATGAGACCATCCTTGTGCAGCGTTTGGGTGTAAAGGTGCATTTTCCACTCCGGCTTAGCATACAGGGTGACCCCGTAAGAGCCATCCGTGGGGTCCAGCTCGGACTTGAATTTGGAGAAGTGGTTCAACGTCATCACCGGACTGCGCGTGTAAGCCCTGCCGTTATAATAAACAATGTGCTTAGCGCTTGTGTAAGCGGAGGGATCCTGGTCATCATGCCCTTCTTGCGCCAGGAAAAAGACGGGATACGTTTTTTGCTGGCAGCTGCAGAGCAGCGCGGCTCCTATGGCAGCTATGGCACTTGCGGTTCGTAAAAACTTCATAAGTGGTGTAAATGTGGTGTTACTCTTTCAACTCTACCACATTTATTGCCCTTTGGCGAGCTAAAAACGTATCAGCCTTTCAGAAAATGACGGCTTTGCACGCAGTAGTTTATCCCGCTCCACAGGGTGAGTGCAATGCTGAGCCACAGGGAGATTTCTCTCAGCCAATAGCCACCCTCACCAACGGAGAGAGAATGCAACGGCTCCGGCAGGTTGCCGGCGTAGCACAGGTGAACCAAGCAGGATATACAGTAGGTAAGCTGTACAGCGGTCTTCCATTTGCCGCTGCGGTCTGCTGCCATCACTTTCCCTTGCTCTACGGCAAGTTGACGCAGCCCGGTTACCAAAAACTCACGGAACACAATAATGATGGTTGCCCAAAACGGGCACATGCCCACATAAGTAAGGTACACAAAGGCTGCGCACACCAGTATCTTATCCGCAAGCGGGTCTATCAGTTTGCCGAAGTTGGTAACCAAATTGTACTTGCGGGCCAAGTGCCCGTCCAAAAAATCGCTGATAGCCCCTACCACAAAAGCCCATAAAGCAATGCAAAGCCCCACATTCAAGGGTACAAACCAGCCGCTGTACGGTATGGCATCCATAGGGGCTCGGCTGAGCATGGGGGCAACACCGTCTATGCTCAACGCCACGGTGAAGACAATGACGAGCGCGATTCTTGTTAGTGTGATGATATTCGGCAGATTCAGCATGTACGCGCGCATTTTACGCCTAATTTATATTTCTTGCAAGTCTAAATCCCGACTATTTGACACAGATAGCGCAAATTCTGACATATTCTGTGCTTGAATGCTCATGAAAATATGCTATACTCGCGTGCATGAACGGATTCCGTATTGCAATTCTCAGTTTAATGGTGTTGGTGGTAGCACTCTTGTTTTATTTCGTGATTGCCATGTTGCCCAACCAGCAGCGTGCTTTTGAGGATTATAACCGCACCAAGGCTACAAATGCCTTGGTGACCAATGCAGAAACGGCTTCCGAGGTGCAAGAGGACTCCGACTCTGCCGCGACGCTCGAAAAATTGCGTGCTGAATCCCGCAAGGCTGAGGATCGCGTGCATGCCAATGAGGAGCACCGCACCATTGCCCAGGCAGAGGAGCAGCAACGCCGCGAAAGTGAGCAGGCCATGGCAGAGGAGCTCGCCCGCGAATCCGCAGAGGCTGCCGCCCTCGGCATGGTGACTGAGGTGGCTTTGGAGGCCGGCTTCTTCTCCTTCAAACCGCTTGGTGACCAACAAATCTCTGAGGGGTTGGTGGTTGCCCTGCGCCGCGGGTCTGATGAATACATCATTTGCGAGGCTGTGGTAACCCGTTTCTATGAGGAGTCCGGTGAGTTTATTGCCGATATTAAGACGGATTCTTTCTCCACCCCGCAAGAGGGCGATATTGAGCGCCCCAAACCCGCTAAGGGTGATTTGGTGATTCTCACCCCCTTTGACACAGCAGATGAGCTGCGTAAAAAAAGCATGGATGATGTGCCTGCCGGGATTTAATGCTGTAGGGCTGATTTATCGTTAACAAATAAGAATATGTCTGCAATCTCCCCCTCCGTGCTGTTCGACAGAACCCCCAGTTTCTCCTTCGAGTTCTTTCCGCCGAAAACTCAGGAGGGGGCGGAGGCATTGTTGGATACCGTCATTAAATTACAGGAGTTTCGCCCCAGCTTTGTCAGTGTTACTTATGGCGCGGGCGGTGGCTCCAGAGAGCTGACCCGCTCCGTCGTGCAAGATATGGTGGCTCGTGGTATCCCCACCGTGCCGCACCTTACCTGCGTGGGGCATACAGAGGCTGAAATTGAGCAGATTTTAGAGGGCTATACCAAAGCCGGTGCCCAAGCCGTATTGGCATTAAGGGGGGATGCGCCCCGCAACCGGCCTTACGATCCTACAAAAGATGCTTTCCGACATGCGGCTGAGCTGGTGCGCTTCATTCGAGACTGGGAGTCTCGCAACCGCTTGCCGAACCGCCTCACCATTGGTGTTGCCGGCTTTTGTGAGGGACACCCCGATACCCCTAACCGCATCCGCGAGATGGATTACCTGAAAGCCAAAATGGATGAAGGGGCAGACTACATTTGCACACAGTTATTCTTTGATAACCACGCCTTCTTCGACTTCAGGGATCGCTGCCGCTTGGTCGGTATTGATGTGCCCATCATTGCCGGCATCATGCCCATCACCTCCATCTCCGGCATGAACCGCATGGCAGAGCTTTCTGCCGGCACTAATTTCCCCGCAAGACTATTCAAAGCCATGCTACGCGCCGGTGGCGAGCGCTCTGCCATAGAGCGTATCGGCATTAACTATGCCAGCAACCAGTGCGCCGAACTGTTGGATGCAGATGTAGACGGCATCCACTTCTATACTCTTAACCGCTCCCGCGCCACGCTGGAGATTTACCGTAACCTCGGTATCAATAATTATTTTGATGTGGACCGCATCCACATGCTCAGTAGCTTATATAAATCCTGAATCCATGGAAACGAACAACACGAAACAGAACCCTGAGGAGATGCCTCTTTCTCCCGAAGAAATTAAAGCCATTGGTGAGATTGACCTTGGCCCCGCCAAGCATGAGGTATTTCTGAACAAGCATTACAAGAAACTCATTTGCGGTGGCATTGGCTTGGCTATTGTTGCCACTGCCGCCACTGCTTGGTATGCCCATGGTGAGCAGCAGATGGCAGATGCCGGTGCCTTGATTGTAAAGTCTGTGGGTGCCACGGTGACGGATACCACGCTCTCCCCGCAAAATTATGACTCTCAGGCTCTTGATACCGTGTTGGCCGACTATGCCGAAACTCCCTCCGCTGAGACCGCCGCTCTCCTTAAAGCCATGAGAGAGATAACGGACCCCGCCCATACGGATTTCTCGGCCTTGGTTGCATTGGCTGATAAGGCAGAGAACGACATGGTGCGCCTGCGTGCCTGTGTGGCTTTGGCCATGCGCTTTACTAAAGACGGCGATGACGATAAAGCCGCCCTTTACTGGAAACGTGTTATCGCCATGCCCCGCAATGCTTACACGGCACGCGCCTATGTAAACCTGTGCGATATTGCTTGGAATCAAGGTAAAACAGAGCAAGCCGCCGGCTATTTGACCCAAGCCCGTGCCGCTTGCCCGGATAGCCCCCTCTTTGCCCTCGGCGCCAACAATGATATTGCCGTTCGCTCTGACCTGTTGGAGAGCGGGGTGGATGCTCCCGTGCCTGTGGCTCCCGCGCTTGATACCCCCCTGCCGGATGCCGCAGCCCCCGCCGCGGAAGCCCCCGCCAACGGCACGGATGATATCTTTGCCAAGCCCGTTCCCTCGACCTCGGTAGAGGAAATGCTGCCCTCCATGCCGTCGGATTTATCCACGCTGCCGGCTTCCAACTGATGCACTTTTAACCATTATCTGTTATGGGGCTTTTTCAGGATAATTTCTCCATGCTCTCTGAGCTGGAGCGCCTTGCCGCCATGGTGGTGGATCCCGTCCGTATTCATGAAATCGGTGCGGACCAATGGCCCTTGGCCATGATAGCCTGTGGTCTCATGACCGGTAATGATCCCGCCCGCCTGCCGGACAACATCAAAGCATACGAGGTATTTTGCACCAAGGTTTCTCCTGCGGGGCGCGGTGCTGCGCTTAAGCAGCTGGTGCGTTTTATTACTCAACGTAAGGGGGAGGGCTGGCGTGCCTTTATTCCCTTTGCCGTTTGCGAGCCGGAGGCCCTCATCAGCAGTGCTGCCGCCATGCAACTGGTTACCTTGGCGCAGCCCTCTGCCACCCAAAAATTACAAGGGGTGGAAACCCTGGTGGAGCTCCTCATCCGCATGCCGCAATGCAACCCCGCCGCACTCAGTGCCATATTGGGGCTCAGCGATATGCGTGCGCTCCCCTTGTTGGATAAGCTGTGCAACCTGCCGGCAGAGCAGCTGCAGCCCATGCTGGCGGCCTTGACACCCCCGGGTAACCACCTGAGCTATCAGTGGGTACTCAATGTGCTCTCGGCACACCCGCAGCTGGCAGACTCCGTAACTGCACTTTTGGTACGCATGGCTGCCACCGCACCCTCCGTGCTGGACCTCGTGCTGCCCATACCCACCTGGGCTTTCGAGAAACCCACCCCCCAGCCTCTGCATGGTTGGTCTCGCCCGGAGTACCTGGAACGCATGCTCCCCATCCTCAAAAAATACCTCACGCCTCAGCAGTTGGAGCAACTCTCCTCTGCCTTTGTTGCATGAGGACACACTTAGTACTTGAAAAGCCCCGCTTTTTCCTGTCTAATATCACCCGCCTCACGGCCCCGTAGTTCAATGGATAGAACGGCCCTCTCCTAAAGGGCAAATGTGGGTTCGATTCCCGCCGGGGCTGTAAACCTAATGTACCCTTGGCACAACTTGATTCAGATTCCGAGTTCTAATGAAACTATGGAATATCTCATGAAACACAGGCTTATCAATCCTCCGTTAGCCTACGAAGAGCAAACCTTTCAAAGAAAATTTCAACGATGCACAGAAATCAACAACCAGTAACTCCCGCACATAGCAAAAAGCCCCGCAACATGCGGGATAAAAAGAGCCGTTAGTGTAAAAAGTGCAAAAAAGTGCAAAAAAAAATTGACAACCAACTCCGCAACCGTTACAATGGCGTTGTAAGGAAGGTTCAAATAATAGACCCAAGACCTTCGGTAACTATACAATCAGGTACCCAATCCTGAACCGATGGCACGGGTCACCACCTTTAAACCAGAGGGGCAAGCTACACAGCTTGCCCCTCATTCTCTCTTATAAACATGCAGCACACATACAGCATCCTTATAGACGGCGGTTACTTCACAAAAATATACAACAGCAACCAACAAGCCTACCCCACAGCA
>SUVJ01000099.1 GCA_015062045.1 Akkermansiaceae bacterium | reverse complement strand
CGCACATTTTTGCTAAAAAGCCTCAGCTTTGAGCTTGAGGTGCCAATACCACCGATTAGCGAGAAATGCGAAACGTTGCTTTGTTCAGTGCTTCCTTAATTTTGCTTTCATTCTTTGTCGTGGAGTATCGAATGCAGTTTCTATGTATTCCTTGCATTGTATTGCTGTAATATTTCTTATGCGTTTATTAGCTAATCCTTTACATCGTTTTATAAGACGATTGCATATGTAACGGAAATCGGTAATAGTACGTTTCCTTCTGTCTTTTCTCGTTTTTAATGCTTCTTGTACAGCTTGCGAAAATGTTACTGTCTTCTCTTGTTTTTCCAGAGTAATTTCTCCCATTGATATACATTTATGAGCTCTGCGAAGTTTTCCTTTTCCTGCTCTTAGTGCTTCTTTAGCAAGTATTGCAGCCTCCAGTATATCTAGACCTGTACTTTTGAGAATCTCTAGTGCAATAGTTTCTTTTTGTTTTGTTTTCATTATGTATGAGAATTTTAACACCGTAAGTCAAGCATATTATAGTATTGCTTATATAATTTATAAAGAATTACTACGGTCCCCTTTGTGATTCTTCTGAACAATACATAAAATGTAAACACGAGACTAAATTGTATTGTATCTAATAAATAGAGACATTGATTAAATACGGTGTTAAAAACCGTATCATCTTTCAGTACATGTTTAATTCGTTCACTTTTCAGTTAGATCCTTATAAGTCGTTGAGATATGACATTGTTCGCTATTTGTTTGCCGCCGCCGGAGGTGCTGGTTTTTTGATTGACTATGGCTTATTTGCTTTGTGCAGTGAGGTATTCGAGTGGCATTATCTGTTATCCGCTGCTTTAGGCTTTACTGCCGGACTCATTTTTGTATACATTGTGAGTAATAAATGGGTGTTTACTAACAGAAAAATGCAGCACCATCAGGTTGTGGAATTTACCATTTTCAGTATTATTGGTGTTGTTGGTCTTTTGTTAACAATGTTATTCATGTGGATTTTTACCGATTTGTGCTTTATTCCTGCTTTAATTTCTAAGTTGTTGACAACTGCATTAGTTTTGATTTGGAATTTTGGTGCCAGAAAGGTCCTTTTGTATTGATATGAAGAAAGTTTTAATTATTGGTGGTGGTCCTGCCGGCCTTACGGCAGCGTATGAGCTTGCCCGCAAAGGAGGGGTAGAGGTTGTTGTGTTTGAGCGTGAAGAACAACTGGGTGGTATCTCCCGCACGTTGGAGTACAACGGCAACCGTATAGACATTGGTGGTCACCGCTTCTTCTCCAAGTCTGACACGGTGATGAACTGGTGGAGGGAGATGATGCCCCTGCAAGGTGCACCCTCCTGCGATGATGTGGAGCTTAACCGCGAGGTGCCTTTGGCGGAGAACGGACCCAACCCCGAGAAGGAGGATCGCGCCATGCTGGTGCGCTCCCGCCTCAGCCGCATTCTTTTCTTGCGCAAGTTCTTTGATTATCCCGTTTCCCTCAGCTGGAACACCATCCGTAACCTGGGCCCCGTGCGCATGAGCAAGATGGGTTTCAGCTACCTTGCCAGCATGCTGCATAAGAGAGAGGAAAAGAGCTTGGAGGATTTCTTTATCAACCGCTTCGGTACAGAACTGTATAAAACGTTCTTCCGTGATTACACTGCTAAAGTGTGGGGCGTGCCCTGCAACCGCATCGGGGCAGATTGGGGGGCTCAGCGTGTGAAGGGCCTTTCCATTGCTAAGGTGTTGGGGCATGCGCTGGGTAAGCTGGCTTTTTGGAAAAAGCATGATAAGCAGGGGGGTGAAACTTCCCTTATCGAGGAGTTCTGGTACCCCAAACACGGCCCCGGCCAACTGTGGGAAACCGTGGGTGCAGAGTCCGAAAAGCTGGGGGTGAAGATTCTGCGCCGACGGGATGTTGAGCAGGTGGTGGTGGAAAACGGCCGTATCTGCGCTTTGGTGGTAAAAGATTTGAACAGTGGGGAGTCTACCCGTTATGAGGCGGATGAGGTGATATCCACCACCTCTGTTCAGGAACTTATCCGCAAGATGGGGGCTGCCGTGCCTGCCGAGGTGAAAGAGGTTGCAGAGGGCTTGGTATACCGAGATTTCATGACAGTGGGGCTTTTGCTCAATAAGCTGAAGCTCAAGAGCAAGAATATGAATACCACCGTGGGAGAGCACGGAGTGGTGCCCGATAACTGGATATACGTGCAGGAGCCCGATGTAAAAGTGGGGCGTTTGCAGATTTTCAACAACTGGAGCCCCTATTTGGTGAGCGATCGCAACAAGGCTTGGATTGGCATGGAATACTTTGTCAACGAGGGCGATGAGCTGTGGAGCATGGATGATGCCGCGTTCTGCGACTTTGCAGAGGGTGAGTTGGTGAAACTGGGCATCATAGAAAAAGAGGATGTGGTGGATCACAAGGTGTTCCGCATTGAAAAAGCGTACCCGGCATATTTCGGCAGCTACAAGCAGTTCCCCGTGGTGCGTGAATGGGTGGATGGCTTGCAGAACCTCTACTTAGTGGGGCGCAACGGCATGCACCGCTACAACAATATGGACCACTCCATGCTCTCTGCCATGGAGGCCGCCAAAAATATCTCTGACGGTGTTACGACCAAAGATAACATTTGGGAGGTAAACACCGAAAAAGAATATCATGAATCCAAATAATGCCACGACAGCCCACCGTGACAGGTGGTTTATGGTGCTTTTTTGCGTATTGACGCTTGGCTGTATTGTGCTTTTTGCACCGTCGGGCGATATGTATGTGGATGAGTACGGTGGCAAGCATGTGCCCGGTTTCTTTAATGATGCCGTTATTACCTATGCCGACCAGATAAGCGGTGCTCAACCGGTTACAGATTGGCATTGTGCCCTTTACATGTATGAGGGGCGTGCCCTGCACACAGTGCTGGAGTGGCTCACGGGGGCAGCGGTGGATGGTATTTTACCCCAGCGCGTGTTCATGTGGGTGGCGGATATTTTGATGCTGGCTAATTTGGCTTATTGGTTGGCTTTGATATTGAAACAAAATCAACGCCTGCGTTGGTTAGCATTGCCTTTAGGTGGCTCCGTGATTTTGTTGCATATAGGCTTGGGGGTGAGTTTGGATTATTTTTTCACCACGGCTCTATTCAGTTCCGTAACATGCAGCATATTGTTATACCGTAGTAACAGCAAATGGGTGCGGGTGATATGTGGCATTGGCCTCGTGGTGTTGATGTGGCATATGGTGGAGTATCGCCGTAATGCCGCATTGCTGTTACCGGTGTTTATGTATGCACTTACAGCCCGCTATATGCCGGGGCACAAAATTATCACCAAAGCCGTAGTGGGGGCCGTGTTTACTTTGCTGTTGTATGGGGTGGCTACTCATGCTGTAGCACTGTGTGGCTTGCCGGTGGCGCATAAGCCATCCATGGCTCCTATGGTAGAGTCTGATTTGCGCATTGCCGCCGTGTTGGAAAATAAACGTGCAGAGGAATGGGCGCGCTTAAAAGCTAATGGCTTGCCTGTTTTTGAGCATGAGTATTGCGACTCCATAACCGCATATTGGGGCGGGGCGGATGTTAATACCACGGATTGGGATCGTGTGTGGGCATATTATTGCAATGCCTGGAAAACCAATACGGGCAACATGTTGATGGCTCGTGCCTTGCAGCTCTCCCAATTTTATTGGAGCGGTACCACACCCCGTGTCGTAGAGCTTGTGGCAGATGCCATGTACCCGCAAATGGCGGATAACGCCAAGCGTTGGCAAACACTGCGCCCTACGGATATTGAATACCTGTACCTGCGCGTTTTGCGCTTAGCGGTTACCCTGGCTACGATTTATCTTTGCTGCCGTTATGTGTGGCTGTGGCTGGTACGCCGTGCAACGCTTAAGGCTGAGCAATATCTGCTGATGATAATATGCGGTGCCGCCACGGCATATTCTGTAAGCTACGTGGTGGTCACTCCTACATCTGACTTTCGCTACCTGTTACCGGCACAGGTGTTGGGGTGTTTGGTACTGTGTTATTTGTGGGCTGCTACCAAAACCCGAAAAAATTAGGGGTTGGCCCCCATCACCCCACGGTAGAAATTGCAGCCGATGAAGTTGCCGATGACAATGGAAACGTAAAACACGAGGATTTCGCCAAGGTGTGCACCCCAGAAATCAAGAGGTACGCAGCTGTAAAAGAAGGCATCTGCAATGCAGTGGGGGAACCCGCATACAATGAAGAGCGGTACACCGAAGAGCAGGGACAACATGCTACCCTTGCGGGCAAAGGTAACAGCTGTTGTCATGATGAACCCGCAGGCTATGGAAAGCAATGCCCCGTTGACAACGCCCATGTCCAGTCTGCTTTGCAGCAGGGCTTGCGCCGTTTCCTGAATCGGCATGGGGGAGAGCCGGGTAAGCAAGGAGAGTGTGGCACACCCCACAATGTTGCCTAACAGTACCAAGGCTAAATACCCGAACTCATTCTTGCGGATAAAGCCTGCCGTGCCGGTGTAAAGTGCCAGTTTATAATTGACTACGGCAATAAGGGCAAAGGAGAAGATGATGCACCCTGCCAAATAGTTGCCATCTGCCTTGAGTGACAGGAACCCGAACCCTGCAATGCCGATACAGATGCCGGACATGAAGGAGGAGCGAGAGACGTTCAATATATCCATGACCTATTTGTTTTTCTTGCCTACATCATAGCACAAGTGGTGCAGAGTAAAAGCAAATTCCGCGTTATAGCCCGGTATTTTTGAGGTATGCGTCAATGTTGACGTTTCTGCCCATGAAATTACGGTACAGTTCCGCAGCCGGGGCACTGTTGCCGGGCTCCAGAATAGCCTTGCGGTAACTGCGGCCTATGGCAGAGTTGGTGATTCCTTTTTGTCTGAATACCTCGTACACATCTGCAGCCATGATATCTGCCAAAACATAAGCGTAAAAATTCGCATCATAGCCTACGCTGATACAGTGCGATAAATTGCGCAGGGGAGAGGGTGGGGGCTCTGCGCTGGGCGGCAGCCAGGCACCCAGTATTTCATGGGTGGCTGTATCCAAGCTTTTGCCGTGAAATTTTTCGTAATAATGGGTGTGGATTTCCAAGTCTAGTTTGGCTATCAATAGGTTGTTCAGCATGGACTCATTTATAGACGCATTGTATCGCCCGGCTGCCAGTTGTTGGGCAAGTTGCATGGGTAGGGGAGCCCCCGTTTTATAATGGCGTGCAAAAGAGCATAGAATCTCCGGCTCCCAAGCGCGGTTTTCATGCAAGTGTGCCGGTAGCTCGATAAAATCCAGTGCTTGGTGAATAGCTGCATCCTCCCGTAATTCCCCATGCCCCAGCATTTGGTGCAGAATATGCCCGATTTCATGAAAAAGCATTCTTACCTCCAAATGACTAAGCAGGTGCGGAGACCCCTTTGCCGGGGCTTGAAACTCAAACATCATAGCAGCCAAGTGCGGCTCTCCTACATTGCCCTGTGGTGTGGGTGTGCCCACCCTGAGCATTTGACACCGTGCTCCCGTGTTTTTGCCTTTGCGGGTATAGGCATCCAAATAAAAGGAGCCGTAATGTGTGCCGTCTGTAGAATCATGTACCGCGAAAAGTCGAACCTCCGGGGCCCATACTTCTATTTTATCGGTCGGGCTTTGTTGCCCGGGGGTAACATATACTGTAGGTAGCTCTTTTATGGTTAAACCAAACAACTGAGCAGAGTGGGTTAAAATGCCCTGCAAGGTGTTTTCGTATTCGAAATACGGGCGGAGTTGGGCGGGGTTAAAGCTGGGTTGCTCTTTTTTGTTTTTCAGAAACTCCGTATCCCATGGTTTAATGGTATTCTCATTGTGTTCGTAGTGTACATCGGCTGCTTGTAAAAGCTCTGCATTACGAGCGTTGGCAACAGGGAGAAAGCGTTCCAACATTCGGTCTACCATGGCCAGAGCATTGGTGCCGCTGCCCATCATGCGGTCGTGCAATTTATAGTCTGCATGGCTTTTGTAGCCGTTATATTTGGCAATTTCCTGCCGTAATTGCATGATACGCATCACGATGGGGCCGTTGTCACCACTGCGCGTGTAGCCCGGGGATTTCAGGGCTTGGTAACATTTTTGCCGTGTTGCTTCAACGGTGCAATGGCGTAGCACGCTGCTGAGGGCAGGGGATCTTGGGGTAATGAGCCATGCCGGGGTATCCTTAGTGCAAAAACCGCGAGCTATTGCTGCTTTTTTCATTGTTTGCACGGTGTAGGTGGGCACCCCTGCCAATTGTTTTCGATCTTTAAAAACGTAGTACCAATTCTCGTTAATTTTATTCAGGTTTTGCTCATATGCAGAAATGAGTTTTGCCAGCTCCTGTTGTAATTGCACTCGTTTTTTCTCCATATCCGGCGTTAGTGGCACGGGTAGTGTATCCAGCGTGCGTTGCATGAGCCGTTGTTTTGTTTTGCTGAGTTTGCTTGCTTGCGGAGATTTTGCATACCCTCTCAATATCTGTTGGATTTGTGGGAGTTGCTGCAACCTGTTGCGGCAGCTGTTAATGCCGGGCATCACATTGTTGAGTGCGGGGATAAAATCTGCATTGGTATTACTGCATGTGTAGATATGGTGGCTGTATTGTAGTAGCTGGTCCAGCTCCTCCGTGGCACGAAGGTAGGCTAAAAACGTGTTCTCGAAGGTAGCGTTTTGCGGGGTGACTTTCAGTAGCTCATCTATCCGGTTCTGCGCTCTTTGTATGCCTTCTCGGGCATCTGTCTCCACCTGTTGAGGGGTCATTTGTGACCACGCCGGGTACAGAGCATCCCGGAAAAACGGGTGCTCGGAGGTTTCTGCCTTTGCCGCAAACAGAGATAAACACAGTGCAGCCGTTGCACAGAGCATGTTACGCATCATCATGCCTGTACTATAACATAATTGCGCACAGTTGAAAAGAACGTATTGTGTTTATTTTGCGTCTTTTTCCAGCACAATCATCATTTCCTGCCTCTCTGTGCCGTCCTCTGTGTATACAGGGGCTGTTGTGCAGCTGATAACCCGCCAGCCTCTTTGTGCGTGCTTGTTTAATACTTGGTTAAGCTTTTGTGCATTGAATTGCCCTTGGAAAACGGCATCATGTTGGCTGATGACTTTGTACTCCCTACCGCTCTTTTTGGGAATGTCCGAGAGCGTGAGCTGTCCTCCCGGCTTCCTATCCGCCTTATTGTTGCGGTTTAAGCTCATGCCTCCCACAAGTGTCTTGTTCATGGCGGGCTTTTGTGTGTTGTATCCGGCTATTCGCAGGGCGGATGCTGCCGGGGTGGTGGGCTTTTTACGCGCGGGTTGCGGTGTTGCCATGCTGCGCGCTTGCGCTACGGTGAGCGTTTGCTGTGTGCGGGCGTTGGCCAGTATGTGCTCCTCCGTGATGCCGGGGGTAGCTAAAATGCTGCTCAACGGGTAGTGACTGTCACTCCACGTGTTGCTGTTCCGGTCTAATATGAAATAGGTGGT
>SUVJ01000012.1 GCA_015062045.1 Akkermansiaceae bacterium | reverse complement strand
AATTTGTAGGGGATACCCTGCGGACGAATGCCCGCCGAAATCAGAGCCCCTCACCGGGGCTCAATAGTTTGGCTCGCTTACGCTCGCAAAATTCAAAATAAATGGATTAAACCGAGTTTTTAGAGGTCCCCAAATCTGTTCTTTTAGCATGGGTTTCTCCCTTTCGGCTCAATTTCTTCTTATTTACGGCTCATTTTATCAAATTTTGAGCCGATTATAAGCCTATATTGAGCCGATTTATTCTGAACCAGGCATTAAAAATGCCATTTGTCTGAGTTGTGAGCCGAACGTGCAGAGATGAAAAAAATGTATACACATATAGCAAATTTGTATACATTTTATCGAGGATAGGCACTTTATTTTTTGACTCGATAACGTTGGCGGGGGCTGTTTGGTTTGTCCGGTATCGTGCGTTCAATGATGCCTTTCTCCAAGGCCGGAACAAGGTAAAATTGTCGGAAATGAGGGCGATGTACCAGCCCCATACGCTCCATGAGCTGTGAGGCAGAGAGCGTATCTGCACCTAATGCTACTATCAACTCGCGGAATAACTCTTTTTCGGATGGTGATAACTTAGTCGGAGCTTGGTCGGAGCTTGGTCGGTCAACAGGCGCCGCATCTGATGCGTTAGGCATTTCCTGCAGCACATCACGGATTACCTCCAGCATCATGGTGACAAAACCGGCGCAATCGCAAGCCGCATCGGCCATTTGTAATGCTTTGTAGTACTCTTGTTGGCGTTTAGCAATAAGTTCCTCAATAGGAAGCCATGCAAAGAAAGATTTCCACTGAGCCAAAAGTAGGGTGTGCCACATTCGCCCTATGCGACCATTGCCATCAGCAAAGGGGTGAATGAACTCGAACTCATAGTGGAATATGGAGCTTTTCACCAATGGATGCAAATCAGATTCCTGATACCATGTAAACAAATCCTTTATCTGCCATGGTACCAGATGAGCCGGTGGTGCCATATGAATGACCCGATTTCCGGCCATTACGCCCACGCCCCCACTCCTGAAACGTCCGGCTTCTTTAACCAGACTATTCATCATCAGTCGATGAGCTTTCAGCAAGTCACCCTCACTAAGTGGGTTGAGTGATTGTATGAGCGCATAGGCTTCTGCCGCATTTTGCACTTCTCGGATTTCATGTGGCGGCCCCAGGACACGCTTACCATTCAGGATAGCCGTAACTTGCTCCAGCGAGAGCGTATTTTGTTCAATTTGGAGAGACGAATGAATGGAGCGAATTTGATTCTGCCTACGCAGCTGAACTGAAATGATGTCTCGATGCGCAACCTCCACTCGCCCTACAAGCTCGCAAATCACAGCCAGTAGATTGATAACTGTAGTATTCTGTTGAAATGGTGGCGTGTACTTACCCATACTGCACTTGTATTATAGCACTTATCCGATTTTTTTCCAGCACAAAATGAGCTTGCAATCATTCTAAAAATCTCGTGCAAGAGGCACGAACCAAGCATTAAAATGCCATTTGTCTGATTTGTGAGCCGAACGGAGCAATAAACGGCCAAAAATAGCATTTTTCAGTTTTAGCAAAATAAAAAGATTGATATATCAATGTTTACGCTTTTAGTTCTTCCGAAAATGATGGCAGAGTCCCGGCATGTCGCGAGGGAACTTGAAATGTTCGGCCATTTGGGGCATTGTCCGTTTGCCTATAACCAAAACAATACCAATGACCGAACAAGATAAAGCTAACATATTCGACGTCGTAATCAAGCCTTTTCTCTGTGCTGACGCAAAGAAAGAATGACACAGGAGTGATGAGAGCCTCGCTTGCAGAGCATTATTCAAACCTGCGCGGGGCTTTGGCGGGCAGGGCAAGCATAAATTGCTCGCCGTAATATTTTGCGGTGATGCGAGAGTCCAGCAGGGTGATGATGCCGGTGTCTGTCTTGGAGCGTATGAGGCGGCCCACGCCTTGGCGAAACTTGAGCAGAGCCTCCGGCAGGGAATAGTCGCGGAATGAATTGCCGCCGCGGGCGGTGATGTCTTCCATACGCGCCTCGGTCAATGGGTTGGATGGGGACTCGAAGGGGATTTTGGTGACAATGACGTGGGAGAGCGCCTCCCCCGGCACATCCACCCCCGTCCAAAAACTGTCTGTACCCAGCAGCACGCTCTCCACATTTTCTTTAAAATCATGCAGCAGGGCAGAGCGGCTTTGGCCATCCCCCTGCACCAGCAGGGGCCAGCCGTGCTCCACACAAAATGGGCGCAGCAGCGTGGCCATATCGCGCATGAGACTATAGCTGGTAAAGAGCACAAAGGCGCGGCCGTCGGACTCTGCCAAAGCGCGGCAAATACGGTCGAAAAGCGCGGGGCGGTAGGCATCCTCATCTCCGGCGGGGGGTGGGGGCGGCATGCTGCGTGCCACGACAATGCGCATTTGCTCCGCGAAATTAAAGGGGCTGCCAATTTGGAGCGTTTGGGCGCATTCTGCCCCCACGCGGCCGGCAAAATAGCTCATACCGCGGTTGCCTGTGGATAAGGTGGCACTGGTGCAAATGCAGGTGTTGCCGGTTTCAAAGAGCTTTTCGCGCAAGGTGTCTGCCACGTTGACGAGTGCGGAGCGCAGGTTGAGGTATTGTTTTTCACTGCCCTCTGTCTCTGCCCAGTATACGGCGGTATCTGCCGAGCTGAGGTTGATGAGCTCTGCCACTGTGTTACGGTAGGAGAGCAGGCGCGCGGCAATATCCATGAGCTCTGCGCGGCTCACCTCATTTTCCTCCACCTGGGCTATTTGTTTTACCTCGCTCTCCAGTGCATGCAGCGCGGGGGATAAGATATCCTCCGTCCACTCAGCTTGGCGCAGGCGCACGCAACCATGGTGGTCATCCACCCGGCAATCCAGGCGCGCGCACCTGAAAAACTCTTCTGCCGCCGTTTGAGCCTCTTCAACATAGTGCAGCAGTTTAGGGGTGGCAAAATGACGCAGGCTGCCCTTGTGCGTGTGCGGATTATACAGGCGCAGCAGGTCATAGCGTAAATCTGCCTCTCCCAATGCCAGGCCGAACTGGTTGGCTGCCACGGTTTCTATGGTGTGCGCCTCATCCAAAATCACAAAGTCGTTGGGGAAGATGAAGGCGGGCACTTGCTCCACCCAAGAGTCCTCATCCGCCTCCTCGCGCACCATATCCGCCAGAGATAAGAGCCCGAAAAAGAGGGTGTGGTTAAGCACCACTACCTGTGCCTCATCCACACGGCGGCGTGCGGCTTGGTAGGGGCAGTCCGGCCCGCAGTTGCGCGGGGTGCACACGTGGTTTTCGCTGCATACCTGCGCCCATACCTTGGGGGATATGCCCAGCTCGGGCGGCAGCTCTGCCAGGGAGCCCTCCCCGCAGTCTCGCGACCATGCCAGCAAGTCATGCAGCTGCTTGGTTTCTGCCTGGTTAAAGAGATCCGTTGCTTGCTCCAGTGCGCGCTTAAGGCGCGTGCGGCACAGGTAATTGGCACGCCCTTTTAACAACGCCGCAGAGAAATCTGCCTGCAGGGCCTTGCGCACCGTGGGTATATCTTTATGGAACAACTGCTCCTGCAAATTAATGGTGTGTGTGGAGATAACGGCCTTGCGATTGTGCTCCAACGCATAGCGCACCGCCGGTATCAAATACGCCAAAGATTTGCCCACCCCTGTGCCGGCCTCCACCAAAAGGGCATCCCGGTTTTCCAAAGCAGCTGCCACTGCCACAGCCATTTGTTGCTGCTGCGGGCGGTACTCAAACCCACGCCCGCCGGATAATAAACCGGTGGGGGAGAAGTCTGATTCTGTTTGGGATATAAACATGTTTATATGATACCCATTAACTGCAAGTTTCACCGCAGCCACGTAGTGGCAAGGTTTCACTGAACGAAAGCAAAGTTTCACTGACGGCGTTAGCCGGAAGTTTCACCCGATTTGCGTTTAAGCAAATCGGAAAAATGCATATACATGCCGGGCTGCGTAATGATGCTTTATTTTTCATTGCCGGATGCGTTGAGTGTCTTAATGCTTGAAATCAGCATATAGCGTATATCACCGGCTTCTCTTCGGAGTTTAGATGCGAGTTCTGATAATTCAGGATATGAGGTTGAGACAATTTGCATCCAAAACTCGAACTCATGGCATTCTTTAAGTGCTATTTTGAGTTTATGTACAAAATCATCATGACTCTCTGCATAATCAGCTTCATGTATATTGGCACCTATGCTCGTAGCAGATTTTGCCATTTGATTTTTAAGAAACATCTTGCCGTGCATTTCATCATACAAGTTGATTGTCTGCACCGCTAACTTGATTGCTGCATTTTTGAGTTTTCCTTTTTTGTTATTCATGTTATTGGTGCAGCTTGTACTGCAAGGTGTTTTTGTTGAAGGTTGCGGAATGCTCATTATGAGCATTCCGGTGAAACCTCCCTTTGGTCGGTGAAACTTCGTTGAGCACTCAGTGAAACTTTAGCCACTACGTGGCTTGCAGTGAAATTTCGAGCTGACGCTCTCAGTGAGTTATTGCAGCGGACGATCCCCCGTATCGGGCGTTTTGATATTCAACGGCAGGGTGGGGAAGTACGTGCGCAGGGTATTAACATTGGTGTTGCTGTCAATAAAGTACCACTTATTCGGCTCCGTACCGCGGGTGTTGCGGTTGTCGCGGTAGGCTTCATCCCTCACTGCGTAAATGAAATCGCGGCGTTCCATGCGCACGCGGCGGCCGGTGGAGGGATCCGGCACGCTGAACCACAGGGTAGTGGGCAGCACCACCAGGCGGCTGCGGTCCCCCTGCAGCTTGATGTCCTCTGCATCTTTATACTTATCTTTTCGGGAGCTCTCGCGGATGGAGCGCAGCGCACTACCGGAGCTCACCAGCTCATACTCAGCATACGGGGCACCAATAACAAAGCGCTCTACCTTGAAACCGCCGGCTTTCATCTGGCGGCCCATCTCCACATATTGCGCGCGCAGGGCATCTAGGTTCTTTTTCATACGGGCCTCCGCCTGCTCGGTGCTCATTTTCTTTTTGCCCATAATGTAGTCCGTGTTATCCCCTTGGGTGCGGCTGGCCAAGCGGTCTGCCAGTGTGCGTTTAATGGGGGGGTACATGGCATCAAAACACCAACCCATTTCGCAAGTCATCACAGCGGCTCTGTATTCATTGGCTGCAGATTGAGCCTCCTTGCCTGCTGCGCTCACCGGTGCGGCCTGTGCCACGGCACACCCCGCTACCGCTACCATAGCTGTTATCAGAAAATTCTTCATTGCCACCAGCCTATCATCTTCACCGCCTGCTTTCAAGCTCAATCTCTGACAACGGCAGGACAATTTGGGGGGCCGGGGCGGCCGGAATCGGTAATCGTCAATCCTTTTATGTTTTTTTCTGTTCCGCTGTCACACCGCAAGCTTGACGTACGGTAAAAAGCTGGCAGAATAAAGCGGTTAAACTTCATAAGCGTACATCATCATGCTTCAGTTCCTTCATTCCATCACACAATCCCCGTTCTTTTATTTTGGTGCGGGTATTTTGCTTATTGTTCTGTTTTTCTGGTACTTGTCTACAGAGCTTGACAGCACCAAACGAAAAGCAGGTGCCTTTTTCATTGTAGGCTTGGCGGCATTCTGCTTGCTCTCCCTGTTTGTTAATGGCATGCGCTATGGTATTGACATTAAGGGTGGTGAGGAGTTAACGCTGCGCGTGCAGCCCAAGCTGGACGACGAGGGTAACCCCACCGTAGCCCCCACAGAGGAGGATATGGCCAAGGCCTGCAACATTTTGGAGGAACGCCTCAACGCCAGCGGTACTGCAGAGGTGCAGATTCTGCACAGTGGCGACAAGATTCTTATCCAAATCCCCCTGCTTGACCCCAACGACACGGAGAACAACAAGAAGCTGATGGATGAAATGGTGGCCAAGATTACCCAAATTGCCAAGCTGGAGTTGCTGGATGTGCACCCCGAGTCCGGCCGCATTTTGGCTCGGCCGGATGTAAGGGAAAAGGCCAATGCCTACACGGCAGCTTTGCACCGCTTCAACGCGGGAGACTCCGGGGAGAAAGACCCCACCAAGGTGCGCAGCTACCGCTCCTTGCCGTATGATTTGGGCTTGCCGGACTACCAGCTGGTGCCCCAGCAAAACGCTAATGAAGACTTGGGCGAGCCCATGACCACGGAAGACGGCCGATTCATCTACACGTATGAGATTCTGCGTACTCCTCACGCTGCCACACAAAAGGAGGTGTACATCACCGGTTCTCAAGTGTCATCCGCCAACCCGGACGGCGCCCATGCCGGCCATGTGAATGTGAGCCTTAATAATGAAGGTGCCGGCCACATGCAAAAGCTTACCAGCAGCATGAAACTGGGGCAGGACCGCTTGGCCGTGGTGCTCAACGGCATTGTTAAGTGCGCCCCCGTGGTGCAGAGCGTGCTGCATAAAGATTTCAACATCAGCGGCCTTAATGGCAAGAATGAGCCTCAAAACATCTCTGAGGCACTGGCTAACCCGCTCTCCAGTGAGTTGGTGGTAGAGGGCCGTAACAGCGTGACTGCCCAGCTGGGTCAAAGCGCCCTGCGCCAGGGTACCATCGCCGGTCTCATCGGCATGGTGGGTATCTTTGCATTCTGCTACTGGTACTACCGCACCGCCGGTATCGTGGCCATGGTGGGTCTCAGCTTCAATGCGTTGGCACTGTTGGGGCTCATGAGCTTGTTCGGGTTCGTGCTGACCCTGCCGGGTATCGCCGGTATCGTGCTGACCATGGGTATGGCCGTGGATGCCAACGTGCTTATCTACGAGCGTTTGAGAGAAGAGAAGGCACTGGGCAAACCGTTTATTGACTGCCTGCGCGCGGCGTATGAAAAAGCATTCTCCGCCATTTGGGACTCCAACATCACCTCTCTTATCACGGCTGTGATTCTGTTCTGGCTGGCCAGCGGCTCCATCAAGGGTTTCGCCGTAACCACCAGCGTGGGTATTCTTACCTCCCTCATCGGTGCCATCGTGGTAACACGTGTGCTCTTCTTCTTTGCAGAGAAGTTCAAACTCATCAAAGATATCAAGTTTGCCAAGGCTCCGTTGGAGGGCAAGATTATCGACTTCATGAAGTACCGCAAGGTGGCAGCGTGGAGCTCCATCCTCATTATTGCCGGCATGGTGGCATACGGCGTGTTCGTGCGCGGCACCGGTGCCTTGGGTGTGGACTTTACCGGTGGTGCCAACATTGAGTACGCTGTGCCCGGTGACTCCAAAGTGAACTTTGATGAGGTGGAATCCTGCGTAAACGGTATGCAACTGGCCAAGAAACCCACCGTGCAGGAGTTCAGCGGTACGGATTCCCGCATTATCAAGATTCGTGTGGCAGAGGGAGATGCCGATAAGGTGATCTCCAAGTTGAGTGCAGATGTTCCCGGCATGAAAGAGCTTGAGGCAGATGCCGCCGTATCCTCCGTGAGCTCGGCATTGGGCTCCAGCTTCCTCAAAACCGCCTGCTGGGCATTGTTTGCCGGTATGTTGGGCATTACCCTGTACTTGGCCATCCGCTTCGAATGGAGCTTTGCCATGGGTGCCTTTGTCTCCACCGTGCACGACGTTTTGGCCATCATCGCGCTGGTGGTGTTGCTGGGTACGGAGCTGAGCATCATTCACATCGGTGCCTTCCTTACCGTTGCCGGTTACTCCATTAACGATACCATCGTTATTTACGACCGCATCCGCGAGCGCCTGCGTACGGCAGAGCCTAATGAGGACCTCAAGGACATTATGAACGAGGCAATCAACACCACGCTGTCTCGTACGCTCTTGACCTCCATCTCCACCATCGCGGTGCTTATCTCGCTCATCTTCTTGGGTGGGCCGTCCATGTTCGACTTCTCGGTAGCCATGCTGCTGGGTATCTTCGTGGGTACCTACTCCTCTATCTTCATTGCCTCCCCGGTGGTGCTTGCCTTCGATAAGAAACACAATCTGCGCGCCGAGTTGCAGGCTCAGGATGAGCAAGATGCCAAGGCCTGATACAACGCCTTAATTCGGATTTCGGCTCGCAGCCCCTCAGCACAGAGGTTGCGAGCCGTTTTAGTCAAAACGCTTTCCTTCCCCCCCTGAATCATGAAAATCAATACCACCAAGTTGGTGCTGCTCCTGTGCGCCTTATTGTTTGCCACGGCCCTGTGGGGCTCGGTAAGCTGTGGCGCGCGCTTGGCGGACCCCGCTTTGGAGCCGTCCACCGCCACCTACCTGCGTCGGCTCATTTATTTTCATTTCGGCCTGGCCCAGTTGGCCATACTGGGGGCAGTGGTTGCCCTGTACCGCCGCCACCGCCGTTGGCGCAGGTACTACCTGCTGGTCAGCTATAATGAAAAGGGATTGAGTCTTAACCCCCCCGGTATTCGCATGCCGTCGGACCGCGTCTACCGCTGCCATTTGGGCAACATAGCCACGGCAGAGCTCCCCCCCGCAGATGCCCCCATTTTGGTGTACCCCATGTTTATGCTCAGCGGGTACTCCAGCGGCGCAAAGCTGGAGTCAGAGCTCAACAATGCCTACGCTGCCCGCCGCGCCACGCCGGATCTGTTTTACCAGCCCGTGTTGGGGGCTTCTCCCTGGCTGGCCAAGGCAGCAGCTGCGCACATACGCCCCATGGTGCGGCCCGATACCGGGGTGTTGATAGTGGCGCATGGCTCTCGCCTTACAGACCCCCCGCCCGAGCCCGCTCTGTTTGCCCGCCGTTTGCGGGAGCTGCTGCCCGGCACTGAGGTATGCGTGGGCTATTTCAGCCAAGAACCGCAGGCCACCGCAGTGCTGCCAACCATGCAGGCTAAGCACGTGTTGCTGCTGCCCTTTTTGCTCACAGAGGGGCTCCATACCCTCCGCGACCTCCCCACGGCAGCACATGCCGCAGCCTGCGCTAAAAGCCTCACCCGCCTCCCTGTTGTAGCAACCCTGTTGCCTGCCTCATCCTCCTCCCCATCATGAAAATAGCCCTCAAAGTTACCCCCGGTGCCCGCAAAAATGAAATCCTCGGGTGGGAAGAAGATTACCCCCAAGTAGGCCGCGTGCTCAAACTTAAAATTGCTGCCCCGCCCATAGATGGCAAGGCCAATAAGGAGATTGAGACCTTTCTTGCCAAAACACTGGGCTTGCCCAAATCTGCCGTAGCCATTGCCCATGGTGCCTCCGGGCGTATTAAGTTAGCAGAGCTCCCCGACGGTACGGACCTCTCAGGCCTAAGTAATGTAGGGCGATAGCCCTTCAATATCACTACCCTGCAGGGGTAATATCACCTTGTGAGGGCAGTTCAAATATCGAAGAATGGTAAAAAGGATGGCGTAACCATGATGATCGTAACTGAACTGTCACCCGTTACACGGGTTCCGTTATGTCATTGATGACTGCGAGTGAAACCACTCGTACCGATAGGTAACAGATGGGAACTCGTGTAACGGGTGACAGTTAAGTTGGGTTTCAACTTGCAGCTAGGGCAAAAATCCTTTTTTCGGCGCGTCGCTATGCTCCTTGCATGATAGCTCGCCCTTGCGGGCGAACATGAGGGGGAACCTCGCGCGAGTGAGGAGAATAATAGAGCCCGTGAGGGCGGCAGCCAATAGGCAGGGGCGTAAGCCCCTGCTATTCAAAAAACACATTGAACCCCGCCGAATGGCGGGGTGGCAGCAGAAGCGAGGCTTAGAATATAAGGTATGATTTTGTAAATTCCGCTTGTTATACATCGACACGTCTGCCTTGAGAAGAAGTAAATACGTATGCCACGCTTTTGCTGACACCCCTCCTGAAGTCGGGGTTCTATTTGTATTTTGTTAGTTATCAGGCGCTTCTTTGTCACGGCGTAGGGCTCAGCCCGAAGACGGAACGCGCCTGCCTATTGGCTGTCGCCCCTCAAGGGGCTCGTCAATTCGGCGGGCGGGAGCCCGCCATGAAGAACGCCTGACGGCGTTGATGGTTCGCCCCATGCGGGGCGAAGTGAGATTGCGGCTGCGCCGCAGTGAGATTTGAGCGGAAGCTCAAGTGAGATTGTTGCGCCGAGGCGCAACAGTGAGATTGAGCCTGCTGCGCAGGCTCAGTGGAAGTGGGGAGGATTGTTTACTGCGCGTCGCTATGCTCCTTGCATGATAGCTCACCTACGGTTCGCATGATAGTTGCACATGATAGCGGGGCATGATAGTTCGCCCTTGAGGGCGAACATGATAGGAGCATGCACCTGCCGAATACCCCATTGACCGGGGAAATGTGTCAAAAGTGGTTCAACAGGCAGATTAATTTTCAGTTTTGAGCAGGCGTTGTTTCATGGCCTGCCAATCTGTTTGGCGGAGCAGTTGCACCAAGTTGCCGTACCAGAACTCATGGTGGCCGTAGGTGTCATCCCTGAACTCTTTTTCAGCCTCCTCCACGCTCCAGCCTTGGTAGATAATGCGGTATGCCGCCACCACAATGCCCGTGCGGTCGGATCCATGCCAGCAGTGTACCAAGGCGGGCTTGGGGGCTTGTTGCAGCAGGCGCAGGCAGTTCTCTACATCCCCCGCCGTCACTTGGCCGGCAGCCACGGGGTATGCCATAAGGTGCAGCCCGGTGTGGCGGGCTTTGCGGGTGTCTTTGTGGTATTCTCTCAGGTTGAGCACACTGCGTATGCCTAATTGCTCCAGGGCGGTGAATCCTTCTGCATCCGGCTGGCCGCTGCGGTACAGGTCTGCACTCACGCGGTGCAGGTTTTCCACACCGCTGAGGCTTACATTTTGGGCACGCTCCGGCTGGGCAACCGCAGGTACCTGCGGCTGCTCTGTACAGGCGGCGCACAAAACAGCTATGCAAGGGATAATGCTGCGAATGACTCCGGCTGTTTTCATGTTGGTGCGTGTGTAAATTAGTGGATTCCCAGGGCTTCGTTAGCCAGCATTTGGCAGCCGCGCAGGTCCATCTTGCCGGTGGGCAGGGCAGGTATGGTTTCTACGGGGATAATCTCACGCGGGCACCACAAGCGGGGCAGGCCTTGCTCTACCAAGTGGCTGCGTATCTCATCCAACGCTTGTGTCAGCTGAGAGGTGTGCACGCAGGAGAGCAGTACCAGGGCCTCGCCCTTCTGGGCATCGGGCACGCCTACCACAGCCACGGCGCGGCCGGTAAAGCCCTCCGGGTGGGGTACAAAGTCTTCTATGGCGTTTTCCACCACCTCGTGCGGTACCATCTCCCCACCCACTTTCGAGAATCGGGAGCGCCGCCCGCCCAAGGTGAGTATGCCGTTGAGGTCCACCTTGCCCAAGTCTCCCGTCTTGAACCAGCCATCGCGGAAAATACCCTCGTTGAGGTCGTCTCTGCCAATGTAGCCTTTGAAAACGTTGGCGCCTTTGAGCCAAATCATGCCTTGCTCGTTGAGGGTAAGGCGCACGTTGTCGTCATCGGGGTCGGTAATACGCACCGCCAAGCCGGGCAACACCTGCCCGATGCTGCCGAACTTGTAGCCCGGCACAAAGTACGGTTGTTGCGGGGTGGGGCCGGTCTCTTGCAGGTTAACGCCGCAAACGGGCGCGGTTTCCGTAAGGCCGTAGCCCTCCAGCAGGGTGACGTTGCATTTCTCTTTAAATTCCTCTGCGACGGTTGTTTGCAGTTTTTCTGCCCCTACAACAAAGAGCTGCACGGAGTCGTATGTGTGGGCACCTGCGCGGCGCAGCATGCTGCGGGCAAATGTGGGGGTGGTAACAACCAGGGCACACTTGTGTTGCTCAATGAGTTCATTGAGCTTTTTGGCCTCCAACGGGGAGGGGTAGGTAACCATGCCAAACCCATAAATGGGCGGCAACAAGGTGCTGATGGTAAGCCCGAAACTGTGGAAAATGGGCAAGCTGCACAAGAACTTGCTACCCGGTGCCAAGGAGGCTTTGCTGAGTATTTGGGTCATGTTAGCAATGACCATGCGGTGGGTAAAGGCCACGCCTTTGGGCTCCCCGCTGGAGCCGGAGGTAAAGAGCAGTGCGGCCTCGTCATCCCCCTTGCGGGCATCCAGGTTAAATGTCATGCTCACCACGCTCATGGGGGCAAAGCGGGCAAAGGCCACCCAACCGGCAATTTTGGGCATGCCGATTCCCTTGAGGGTTTTATCTAAGTGAATAATGGCATCCCCCTGTGGCCAGGGGAACTGCGGCAACTTGCTCATGAAAGCGCGGGCAGAGATAAAGTGCTTAAGCCCGCTCTGGCGTACTATGCTCTTAAAGGCCGGCTCAGATGACGTGTAGTTGATGTTGACGGGCACAATGCCGGCCAAAATACAGGCATAGTTGGCAATAAGCCCGCCCTTACCCGGCGGCAGAATGATACCCAAACGCGGCTCTGTGACCATCTTTTTGAGCTCTCTGGATAACGCCATGGATACCCCCAACACTTTGTAAAACGGCAGGGAAGAGCCATCCAAGCCGTCAATAACCTCCACCTTGCCGTTGCGGCGCATGCCCTCCACCAGCAACCGTGCCAGTGAGAAGTCCAAAATGGGGTTGCGCTCGTATTCCGTGGCAGATGCCTCCATCCATGCCTCCAGCACGCGCTCGCCGGTTAACGGCCCCGGGCTGAGCTTGGGCAGTATGCTCAGGGCTATCCATTCATACGTTTTGTCTGAGGTAAACGCGCGTAAGATATTCTCCCGATAATGCCCCACAAATACAGGCACGGGGGATATGTGCAAGGCCGCCAGCTGCATCATGAAAGGCATGGGCACGTCTGATGTGCAGCCCATAATGCTGTTGGGGCGCCCCGGTACAAACACTACATCCCTACCCTCTGCCATTTGGTTGAGCAATTGCTCACGCAAGCTCTTGACATTGGCCTTGCGGAAATTGAAGCTTACAACGTGGCGCTTCTTGAGAAAACGCTTTACATCTTCCTCCGGTGCAAGTACCTCCTCCACCATATAGGCCACATTATCAATGCCGCCGAGCAGACGCTCCAACTCGGGTAATACCACTGCGTCCACTCTGTTCGGTAAATAGAGCGACGGTGCTGTCTGAAGATTTTCTAAGCCGGTGATTCTAACCTTTGCCATAGTTCACGTATTATATAGAACTTTTTTGCATTTGTCAACGTGAAACCTTGCAAATTAGAGTAAAGTCAAAGTTTTGTTTGCCTCGTCCCGCAGATGCTG
This sequence comes from Akkermansiaceae bacterium, assembly GCA_015062045.1. Taxonomy (GTDB): domain Bacteria; phylum Verrucomicrobiota; class Verrucomicrobiia; order Verrucomicrobiales; family Akkermansiaceae; genus Akkermansia. The sequence goes on along the minus strand of SUVJ01000012.1, from coordinate 30,773 downwards.
AATCTTAAATTGGGCATCTCTAAAAACTCAACAAAAACTATTTATCTTGCATCCTACGGATCTCCGGCGCCCCTACAAATTGGTAGTTATAGGCCTAGCACTGAAGGGCAAGCGCCCTTCAATATCACTACCCCGCAGGGGTAATATCACTCGCACATCTGTGCGAATCTCACTTGCCCGCAGGGCAAATCTCACTGCCCGCTCCGGCGGGCAATAAGTTGTATTTACCTGCGGCATAGCCGCCATTATTCTAAAATAAAAAAGTCAGCGCAGCTATCGCTGCGAGGCTGTATCCCCTACAAATTGCCATTTGTCGAGTTTTCAGAGGTCCCCAAATTATCAATCAGATTCAACCACGAACCATGCTTAGGGGTATATACAAATTCAAATCGGTTGTTCTTTGTCGCCAAGTATGCCTTTACTTGTGTTCCCACGTGTTGATATACAAATAGATTCATCACTAAAAATTAATTTGCTCCCCCCTGCTGTTTCGAAGAAGTTTGTTGCTGTATAGAATTTGGTAAATCATATACAATACTGATAATGGGAGATAATGCACAGGTTGCAACCACAGATAGCGCAACATCAGAACAGTATAGTATGCAAGACAATGGATACATACAGTAGCCGGCTGTTGAATACTGGTGTTGAGGTTCAATATTACCACTAAGTTCTCTATCTCCCAAATAGGCAACAGGAGTAGAATTGGTGAAATAATTGCTTGTAAGGACTGAGTGTTTTGGAGCTATACGTATTGTATGGCCGGAAATATCAGGAATTCCTTTAAGCGGGTAAAAAAAGAAGACATCTTCTTTGTTGCTCGGAAGGGTGATGGGAGATTTCGGAAAACATTGCCAATTGGAACCTTCTGTAGACGGCTGGGGAGAGCTTATGCAAACCTTGCTAGTTTCACGATCTATGCAATAGAAGGGAAGTCTTATATAGTATTTATTATCAAGTTTGTGTATTGGTAGATTTCTATCACTACTGTTAACCAGGATGTATTCCTGATGACCTATTGTTCTTATTGGTGAAGATAAGTCAATCCAAACGACTCTACATGACGACATTAAGATTGATACTATAAAAAGAAGTATTAAAGTTTTCATATGTGTATCTGCAAGTAGTTTTTTATAAGCAGGCTCCCCACTTTCTGTTTTTGTCCGAAGTGCACGGGTGCTTTGTAGTGTATTGTAGAGAGGTTTTCTAGCTTAAAATTTTGAGGCTTGTTGGGACCCCGGAAATAAAGTCTTTATCTTTAGAAATTGCATTCAGAAGCTTTTCTTTTGATATAGAATATAGTCTTCGATAACACACAAAATTGTTGAACAGGAATTAAGTCATTGTTCATTAGTTGTTCTTTATCAAAATTATTTGTTGAGACTCTCTGTGTCCGGTGAAGCAATGTTACAGTTGATTTTTTGCAGTAGAGCTTTGGCATCTTCACGTCCCTGAGCCGCAGATTTGTGAGCCCACTTATATGCTTCCGTTAGGTTTTGTTCCGTTCCTTCCCCATTGTAATATGCGAGCGCCAACCACATTTGAGCATAAGCGTCACCTCCATTTGCGGCTTTTGTAAACCACATAAAAGCGGTCTCAAAATTTTGTTCCACCCCTATACCCAATGTATAACAAATCCCCATATGACGTTGTGAAACGGCCAAACCTTGTTCCGCGGCTAATGTGAGCCATTTAATTGCTTCTTCACCATCAACATCTCGCCCTATACCGTATAGCGCCAATCTTCCCAGTTCGTTTTGAGCTTGCGGAAGCCCCTGATTAGCTGCTAGTGTTATCCAAGAAAGGCCTTCATTGAAAATATCGTCGTTACGTATTGTCTCATTGACTTGAGAATTCAACAAATATCCTCCATATTCGTACATAAACTCCGGTATACGCAGATTAGCACCATATTTAAACCACTCTTCGTACTTCTCTTTATTTTTAGGGAAATAAGGTGTATCTCCATTATGAGCAGCCAGAAGGCATGAAATAGATTTTCCGTATCCTCTTCGTGCTGAAATTTCAATTAACCTCAGAAATTCGGGAGGATTACAGGGTGTGCCAATTCCTTGCAGATGACACATAGCAAGGGCATGTATGGCCGGCGTATAATTTAAATCGGCAGCTTGTTTGTATAAACGATACGCTTTATCAAAATCCTGTTGACAATTTACGCCTGTCCTGTATCGTTCTGCTTGTTGATAATAACCTTCAGCATGCAACGTGTCCCCTTGTTTGTTCTGTATTTGTGGGGTGTTGTTTACTGATGTTCTTCTGTGAGAAGCATCTGCGCATACAATGTTTGGCATGCACAAGGTAAGAAATAAAAACAATTGAGCCTTCATACGTAAGTTATCGTACAGTAAAATTATTCCCACGCGAAAAAATCAGAAAATCGTCTTGGCTTTTTCTGCTTCCTGACCCTCCAGGTAGCGCACATGGCGGGATACACCTGCGCCGTAGCGGGAGGCCAAGCGGTAGTCCGGGCGCGTTTCTTTTAAGGTGCTTTTGCCTAATTGGCGGTATACCCAAATGCCGCCTAGGGTGCTGATAAGCGCCACAACACCGGCAATGATGGCCAGGGTGATTCTGCCAGGAACAGAGAAGAACTCCATTATCTGCTCTTGCGGGGATTTTTCTTTTTCCTCCGCCGGGGCTTCACCCACGCCTTCCTCTAAAACTTTGCTGAGCTTGTAGCCGGTGCCGGCAGTGAGCGGGGTAAAGGTGTCTGCCAGTGGAAGTATCTGCTCTTTGACGCATTGCATGGCAGCCAGCAGGCCCTCTATACCACCGCCTGCGGCTTGTATTTTTTCTTGTGTTTGCAGTAAAAATTGGTGGCGTTGCTCATCTGTAATGTCAATGGACTTGTACCCCAGGTCCACCGTGGCGTTGTCACCCATGCCGTATTGAATGAGAACCGCATATTCATCCACCCCGGCAATGGAGTGAATGAGGGTGGGTGCGGTGAGCTCTTGCGGCACGGTTTGCCCGGCTTTGTAAATGCATACATAGATGCTGAACGGGCAGTGTGCATTGAGGTTTTGCAGCAGGTAGCGTGCGTCATTGCGCTCCACATCCGTTAAAATTTTCTGCGGGTCGTTCAGGGGTGGTACACTGCGGCCGGGGCGGGGGCGGTACTCCTCCGTATAACGGCCACGCACCTCGGTATCGCTTTCTTCGAAGGCCCCTTGGCGGGTGGAGGCCGAGGGCAGGGGGGCGGGTGTTGTCTCTTGCCCGCCGGGTATCAGCATGTTGTAGCCGGCGTTGATTTTACGCTGCATGAGCAGCTCGTAATCTGAGGGGGCCCAACGCGGTGGGTCTGTGTAAGCTGCCGCACTGCCTCGCGCGGTGGTGGCAGGTGCCGTGGCGGTGGGTTGCGGAGCCGGCTGCTGCGGTGTGGGTGTGGCCGGGGCAACTTCCACAATCTCGGCATAGTCGTCATTTTCAAACACGGGCTCTGCCATGCTTTGTTGGGGGGCACATGCCATAGATACCCCTGCGGCGGCGGCTAGGGCCTTGCGCCCGGTAAAGGCGGATTTGATGCCCCCGAACAGTGTGCTCAGGTTGTTGTCTTTGGCAATTTTGTATACCGTAGACTTCATCACCTTTTTGAGGGCCTGCACCATGGCGCGCTCGCGGAACAGGAGTCGGCATTTCACAATGCCGGAGTTGATGGTATCGGGGTTGATGTAGGGGTCCAGCATGTAGCCCCAAGAGAAACAGGCAATCTCCAGCTGAACATCCAGCACCAAGATGAGCATCCACTCCTGCTGCACGGGGTCTGCATAGGGGCTGAACTTATCTTTGAGGTAGGTGGCGAATCTCCGGAAAAGCCCCGCGGGTTTTTCCTGCGCCCGCATGCGGCGCTCCTCGGCACTGAGCTCCACAATGGTGCCCTCCTCTCTTTTGGCGGTTTTCTTTTGTTGGCGTTTGCCGAAGGAGGGGGCATGAATGCGCGCGTGGTTCAGAATCCAATGCGCGTGGTGACGAAAGTTGGAGAGCTGGCCGTGGTCCGTTATGTAAACCCCCAGGGCAATGGGGGATAACTTGCGCTCCAACTCATTGAGGTAGCGTATCAGCTCCATACGCTCCTTGTGGGTGAGGGCCCCGGCGGCATCCACCACGCGTGTAAACTCTACCTCATTGGCGCCGAAAATCGCATCTGCCCGGTGCATGCTGTAGCCACACACGGGGCACTGGTCTTCTGCACCGTTGTGTATGGGTGAGCTGCAATGGGGGCAAATGGGTTGCACGATGTGAGGAGGGGGAGGAGGGGGTTATGCTAAGGCTGCAATGATAGCATCGCCCATGCCGGCGGTGCCCACGTGTATTTCACCGGGGGTGTTGCTGCGCAGATCTGCCGTGCGGTAGCCCGCGGCAATAACGGCACGCACGGCGGCCTCCACGGCGTTGGCGGCGGCGGTTTCTTTGCAGGTGTAGCGCAGCATCATGGCCATGGAGAGTATTTGCGCAATGGGGTTGGCAATGCCCTTGCCGGCAATATCCGGGGCGGATCCGCCGGAGGGCTCGTAAAGGCCGAAGGTGCTCTGCCCGTTTTGGCACAGGGAGGCACTGGGCAGCATACCCAAAGAGCCGCACACAATGGCCATTTCATCCGTCAGGATATCCCCGAAGGTGTTTTCTGTGACCATAACATCAAACTGGTTGGGGTTGCGCACCAACTGCATGGCGGCGTTATCCACATACATGTGTGTGAGCTCAACATCCGGGTATTGCGGGGCGATGCCGTTCATCACCTCCCGCCACATGACGGATGACGCCAACACGTTGGCTTTATCCACACTGCATAATTTTTTGTTGCGACCGCGGGCTGCCTCAAAGGCTACATGGGCAATGCGCTCTACCTCGCTCTTTTTATAGAACAGGGTATCCAATGCCACGGTTTCACCATCTTTTTCACCGTAGAACTTAGGCTCGCCAAAGTACATGCCACCGGTAAGCTCGCGTACGCACAGTATATCAAACCCATGGGGGATGATGCTGTTTTTGATGGGCGAGGCATCCACCAGCTCGGGCAGGCATATGCCCGGGCGCAGGTTGGCATACAGTTTAAAATGCTTGCGCAGAGGCAACAGTGCCCCGCGCTCCGGGCGTTCATCGGGGGGCAGCGTATCCCACTTAGGCCCACCTACGGAGCCGAACAGGATGGCATCCGCCGCCTCGCAGGCAGCCAGCGTTTCGGCAGGCAATGCCTTGCCACAGTGGTCTATGGCAGCACCACCCACATAACACGTGGTGCGTTCTGTCTTAAAGCCGTAGCGGGTTTCCACCGCATCCAGCACGCGCAGGGCTTGTTCCATGACCTCCGGGCCGATTCCGTCTCCTGCCAACACTGCTATCCTGTAGGTATTCATATCTACCCCCATCATACCTGCTCGCGCTCCCTCTTGCAAGCGTTATTTGTTACATAATAAATGAATGTACTGTTATGCAGATGCCGATTTTTCGGGTGGGAGAGAGCATTATTTTCAAAAAAATTATTTTTTCTGTAGAAAATCGCTGCCGGGTTGCGTTCTCCCGCTTGTAAGGTTCCATTTAACCGACACACTTCAACAATAAACAAAATACAGATTATGAAGAACTCCATCCTCATTCTGCTCTCGGCTGCGTTGCCTGTGTTTGCACAGGGCCCGGCTCCGGAGGCTGCTCCTGCTCCCGTAGCACCTGCTCCCCAAGTTGCTCCTGCTGATGCCAAAGCTGCATTCTTGGCTAAGTATGATGCTGATAAAGACGGCAAGATCAGTGCTGCAGAGGCTTTCGCTGCCAAGCGTGACTTTATGCGCGCCAATGCAGATAAGTTCGGTAAGAAGCCCGGTATGAAGCACGAGGGCCGCCGCCACGGCAAGCCCGGTATGAATCACGAGGGCCGCCGCCACGGCAAGCCCGGTATGAATCACGAGGGCCGCCGTCATGGTAAGCCCGGCATGAAGCACGAGGGCCGCCGCCCGCAGGGCCCCTGCATGCAAGGTAACTTTGCTCCCAAGTGTGGCGAGTTCCAAGGCCAGTTCCGCAAGCCCGGCATGAACAAGGGTTTCCGCCCGCAGGGTCCCCGCATGCAAGGTAACTTTGCTCCCAAGTGCGGCGAGTTCCAAGGGCAGTTCCGCAAGCCCGGCATGAACAAGGGTTTCCGCCCGCAGGGGCCCCGCATGCAAGGTAACTTTGCTCCCAAGTGCGGCGAGTTCCAAGGGCAGTTCCGCAAGCCCGGCATGAACAAGGGTTTCCGCCCGCAGGGCCCCCGCATGCAAGGTGACTTTGCTCCCAAGTGCGGCGAGTTCCAAGGGCAGTTCCGCAAGCCCGGCATGAACAAGGGTTTCCGCCCGCAGGGCCCCCGCATGCAAGGTAATTTTGCTCCCAAGTGCTGCAAGTTCCAAGGCCAGTTCCGCAAGCCCTGCATGAACAAGGGTTTCCGCCCGCAGGGCCCCCGCATGCAAGGTAACTTTGCTCCCAAGTGCTGCAAGTTCCAAGGCCAGTTCCGCAAGCCCGGCATGAACAAGGGTTTCTGCCCGCAGGGTCCCCGCATGCAAGGTGACTTTGCTCCCAAGTGCGGTAAGTTCCGGGGTCAGTTCCGCAAGCCCGGCATGAACAAGGGTTTCTGCCCGCAGGGCCCCCGCATGCAAGGTAACTTTGCTCCCAAGTGCGGCGAGTTCCAAGGGCAGTTCCGCAAGCCGGCTCCTAAGTTCAACGGCTGCCGTTGTGGCAAGAAGCACGCCCCCGGTGTGCAGCCCAAGCTTGCTCCTGCTGCTTAATATAAGCGTCTGAAAATAATATAATGAGAGGGAAGCGCCTGAGTTGGTGCTTCCCTTTTCTGTTAGAAAAATATAAAAGAAAAATAAAAAAAATCTGTAGACAAAGGGCGGTGTAATACGTTCTATTTAATGAAGAGAAGCGCAACTCTGAATTAACCTAAACCATTAAAAAAATATGAACAAAACATTATTTGTAGCTATATTGAGTGCTCTGCCGGTGTTCGCACAGCAGGAATCCCCCATGACCAAGGAAATCCCCGCACCTGCTCCCGGTATGGAGCAACCCCGCCACTGGGGCGCCGCCGGCGAGATGCCCGGTTGTGCAGACCGTAAGGATTTTCATAAGAAAATGTTGGAGCGTTTCGATGCAGACCAGGACGGTCAACTCAGCGATACGGAAAAAGAGGCCATGAAGGCCGAAATGAAGAAAAAGCATGAAGGTAAGCGACCCGGTCACGGTAAGCGTGGTGAGCATGGCCCCAAAGGCCCCCGTGGTGAGCGTGGCGACCGCCCTGCTATGCCGGCTGAGATGATGGATAAGTTTGATGCCGATAAGGATGGTCAACTCAGTGATGAGGAGCGCCAGAGCGTACGCGCAGCTATGCAAAAAAAGATGCTGGAAAAGTTTGATGCCGATAAAGACGGTCAATTGAGTGATGCTGAGAGGGAAGCCGCCAAGGCTGCCCGCCCGCAGCACCCCCGCCACCATGGTAAAGGCCACGGCAAGCGCGGTGAGCGTGGCCCCAAAGGCCCCCGTGGCCCGCAAGCCCCTGAGGATGCCGCTAACGTACCGGTGACTCTGCCGCTCTGATGCGTATACACATTTTCCCAATAACCCTACGAAGAGTATAAAGAAGCGAGTTGGTACCCCGGGGAATTTCGGTTCCTCGGGGTATTTCCGTGATAGGTGCGGGGGGAGCTCAGATTTTGGTGGGCAAGCTCCCACGTGGCCTCAGCAAAGAGCACACCACCCCCGCAATGAAGAACGCCGGCGGTGTTGGTAGCTTGTCCCCCTGCTCAAAAGAATACCGTTACCCTTTGGTGGGTAACGGTATGGATAAAGCTTTTGCAGACCGAGATTACTTGTTGAGCATAGGCAGAATATTCTGCTCAAAGTGCTCGACATTGCTGCGAATGCGTCTGGCGGCACGGCTCTCGGGGGCGAGCTCCAGTGCCTCCTTGTAGCACTTGTACATGTTCATAAGATCACGCTGCAGGGCATAGCTATCCCCCTTGGCAGACAATGCCTCTTGGCGTACCTCGGGGTGTAAATCCGTGCGGGCCAAGAAGACGTCAAGCTCTTGAATACTGCGCTTAATATCATCTTGCCCAAGGCGTGAGCGGAACTTGCCAAGTAGCTCTCGCAGCTCCTCCGTTTGTTTGATACGGCTAGAGGCATCGCTCCCCAGTCCCTTAAAGCCAAGCGTATTATCGGGATCCTCTGCGTTGATGGCATCAATCTCTGCAATGTATTTATCGCGGCAGGGCTCCGGTAAAGCCATGAGCCCGGCTGCCAGCATCTTGGCTTTTTCCATGCCGGTAAGGGTGGCGGCTTTTGCAAAAGCGGCATCGCGCTCTGCTCGTTTCTTCAAGCCGGCCTCTACCAAGGGCATATATTCCTCCGGGGTACGGCGGGCACCGTGAATAATTTCGTAGGGCTGCCCTTGTTCATCCATCAATACCACACCGGGCAAGCCTTCAATACGGTAAGAGGTAAGCAGGTTCTCGCGGCGGCGTTTCTCGTCATCCGGAATTTGAGCAACCAACTTCGGGTTGCGCGGAAAATCCACGGATACCAGCACGAACTTTTCGCCATAAGCCTTTTCAAATGCCTCGGACTCAATCACCTTGTTGCGCAGGTGAATGCATGCCGTGCACCAGTCTGTGCCGGTAAAGTCTACGAATATGTCACGTTTTTGCTCAACAGCTTGAGTTAAGGCTGTCTCCATATTCGGGGCCTCGGGCAGAGCCGGAGCTGTCATGGCAAGTGCTATCAATGCACCGATTTTTGTTAATGTTTTCATGTCGATTTATGTTTTTGTTGTTGTAGATGTGTCGCTGAGATTGTCAAAATCAATGTCTTCCAAGCATATATTTTTGTCGTACGGGGGTACAACACGCCCGCCGCGAGACTTAACAGTGTGAGCAAACAAGCGTACAGCCTCTGTGATGATGCGCGTGCGGGTCTTGCCCTGGGCTTTTGCCAAGTCTGTTATCCTTGCCAGTATCTCCGGCGCACACCGAAAGGTGATCATCTTTGTTGCCATGCTTATCCTTTAACATATATGCACCCCCATATCAACAAAAAAATTATACAGTAGAGAAAATTGAGGAGTAAATGTCATGTTTCCAATGTGTTTGCCCGGGGGATTGTATATTGAGGTTTGACTAATCTGCCGGGGTCTGGTAGACTGCGGGTATACAAATATGGCAGTTCAAGAATACGATGTGTTGGTGATAGGCGGCGGGCATGCCGGGGTGGAGGCAGCATTGGCAGCCGCCAGACTCGGCGGACAAGTGGCTTTTGTAACGCATGATTTGGACACCATCGGCCAAATGAGCTGCAACCCTGCCATTGGTGGCTTGGCAAAAGGCCATATTGTCAGAGAGATTGATGCCTTGGGCGGTGCCATGGGCTTGAATACGGATGCCACGGCCATCCAGTTCCGTATGCTCAATGCATCCAAGGGCCCCAGCGTGCGTGCACCGCGTGCACAGTGTGACAAAGCCGCCTACCGCACCCGTATGAAATGGGTGATGGAGACCGCCCCCGGTGTGCAGTTGATTCAGGCAGATGTTAACGAGATTGTGGTGCAAGATGCCCGCGTTGCCGGTGTGGTAACGACTTGGGGGCAACGCATAGCTGCTAAAAAAGTTGTGCTGTGCAGCGGTACTTTCATGAAAGGGTTGCTGCATGTGGGCATGGACCACTTGCCCGGGGGCCGTTTGGGCGGGGCTACCAGCACTATATCAGACAGCTTGGCGAAACTAGGATTTCCGCTGGCGCGTTTCAAAACGGGTACCTCCCCGCGCATTAAGGGCAGCTCCATAGACTTTGCCTCCCTGGCCATGCAACCGGGGGATGTGCCGCCCCCGCTGTTCAGTAACATTTCTACACAGGTGCTGAGCCGTGAGACAGAGCCGCACTGCACCCTCAATTACTTTGCGGATTCAGATTTTGAGTTGCAGCAAATGCCTTGCGCCACCACATACACCCATGAGGGCACGCATGATATCATACGTGCCAACCTGCAATACAGCCCCTTGTTTGGTGGGGTGATAGAGGGCACGGGCCCGCGCTATTGCCCCAGTATTGAAGATAAAGTGGTGCGCTTTGCGGATAAAGACCGCCACCAAATCTTCATAGAACCCGAGGGGCGCAGTACCGATGAGTACTACCTCAACGGCCTTTCCTCAAGCCTGCCGTTCTTTGTACAGCAACAAATTGTACACAGTATCCCCGGGCTGGAGCATGCGGAGCTGATTCGCCCCGGCTATGCCGTGGAATATGACTATGTGCCCCCCACAGAGCTGCTCCCCACGCTGGAGACCAAGCGCGTGCGCGGCCTGTACTTTGCCGGGCAAATCAACGGCACCAGCGGTTATGAAGAGGCCGCAGGGCAGGGGCTTATGGCCGGGGCCAATGCCATGCTGGCACTGCGCGGGCAAGAGCCGTTCATTTTACGCAGAGATGAGGCCTACATCGGCGTGATGATAGATGACCTCATCACCCGCGGCACGGATGAGCCCTACCGCATGTTTACCAGCCGTGCAGAGATGCGCCTGCTGCTGCGTCAGGATAATGCGGATTTGCGCCTATCCCCTAAAGCAGCCGAGCTGGGCCTGCTTTCTCAAGAGCGCGGGGCTGTTGCCTCTGCTCGCCTCAACGCCATTGAGGATGCCGTGGCACTTACCCACAAGGTGAAGGTGGAGGGCATACCCCTTAACCTGTGGTTACGCCGCCCGGATAACGATTGGCACAACCTGCCACAAGCGGTGCTCGACCTGCTGCCGCCCGAGGTGTGGGAGCCCATGAGCATTGAGGTGATTTTTGCCGCCCATATCAACCGCATGCGCATGGCGGCAGAGCGTATGCAACGCCAAGAGGATAAACGCATACCCGAGCATTTTGACTACAACGCCATACCTGCCCTTAAAACGGAGGCTCGCCAGCGCTTTAACCGCGTGCGTCCCGCCACCATCGGCCAAGCCGCCCGCATACCCGGCATTACCCCCGCAGACATTGCCCTGCTGCTGGTGTGGCTTAAAAAATAAGGCCGTACGCGTTGGAACAATGGGGTAAATGAGTGTTTATCACTACCCTGCAGGGCAAATCTCACCCCGTGAGGGTAGTTCCAATATCGGAGAATGGTAAAAATGACGGCGTGATCATGATGAGCGAAACTTAACTGTCACCCGTTACACGGGTTCCGTTATGTTATTGATGGCAACGAGTGGTTGCGCCGCTGCGCGGCTCCACCACTCGCTAAATAAAATGACGCCCGCAGAGCGGGCTTGTGATTTCGGCGGGCATTCGCCCGCGGCGCATATTTTACCCTGTTTGGGTGTAGAAATCGAGCCACAGGCGAATCTCGAAGCCTCAGCCCGCGCAAGCGGGCGGTACTTCAAGTAGCGAGTGGTGCAGCGAGCCAGCGGCGAGCGAAACCACTCGTAGTCATCAATAACATAACGGAACCCGTGTAACGGGTGACAGTTAAGTTGGGTTTCAATTTGCAGCTAGGGCTAAGAATCCTTTTTTCGGCGCGGCGCGATGCGCCTTGCATGATAGCTCGCCCTTGCGGGCGAACATGAAAAATTCTCGCGCGAGTGAGGCGAATAATAGAGCCCGTAAGGGCGGCAGCCAATAGGCAGGGGCGTTCCGTCTTCGGGCGGGGCTTAATGATGAGGCTCGCTCATGCTCGCCGTGAAGAACGGCTGCGCCGTAGTGAAGAAGCCACCTTGCGGTGGCTTATGAAGAGCGGGCAGAGCCCGCCATGAAGAACGCCTGACGGCGTTAATGGTTCGCCCCATGCGGGGCGAAGTGAGATTGCGGCATGCGCCGCAGTGAGATTTGAGCGGAAGCTCAAGTGAGATTGTTGCGCCGAGGCGCAACAGTGAGATTGAGCCTGCTGCGCAGGCTCAGTGGAAGTGGGGGAGGATTGTTTACTGCGCGGCGCGATGCGCCTTGCATGATAGCTCACCTACGGTTCGCATGATAGTTGTACATGATAGCTCGCGGGGCTCGCATGATAGTTCGCATTCGCTCACATGAAGTTACAGCCCCGCAGGGGAGAACCCTGCGGGGCTGTGAGATAAAATGCTTTAATGAATCGCCTTATTTGCGGGCGGGTTTGGCGGGCACCTCTTTACCGGTGACCACGGTTTCGAGCGGAATGCGGATGAAGCCGATGCCGCGGCAACCGTTTTTGCCGTTGTTGTGGCATGTCTCGTAGAAGATACCTACGTGTTTGTCATCTGTCATGGCAATGCAGGAGTAGCCCATGCACTGGCGTACATCGTACAGGTAGCCCTCGTTCCAAGTTTTGCCGTCATCGTGAGAGGTACGGATGGTCATGTGGTTGCGGCCACCGCTCTTGGGGTTGGAGAAGAGCACGAGCTCGCCGTACTTTTTGGTTTGTACCTTTACAATGGAGCCTTGGCAGGTGGGCTCTTGCAGGGCACTCAGGTTAGTGGAGTGCGGTTGCCAAGTTTTGCCCAAATCTTTGGTAACGTATACAATACGCTTGCCTTGGCGGGCCTCGTTGCGGCAGTTAATCATGATAGAGCCATCTTTAAGCTCAATTACCTGACACTCTGAGGTACTGTGCGGTACACCGTTGCCGTATACCCAGTTTTTGCCGCCGTCCTTAGAGTAGCAAATGGTGCTCATGCACTGCGGGTTGGCACCGCGCTCCCATATTTGAGCGGGGAACACGATGGTGCCGTCCTTAAGGGTGATACCGTTGCCGGGGCCTGCCAAAATCGTGGTCCACTCGTGCTTCTTGATTTGGTTGGTGGGGTTCACATGCTCTTTGGCCCAGGTCTTGCCGTCGTCATCGCTGTAGGTCATCTCCCATTGGCCGGTGGTCTTGGGGTCAAATCCGGTCTTGGAGGTCCACAAAGATGCGCCACCTGCAAAGTGGCAGGCCAGTGCCTGCATCCAAATGCGGCCGGTTTTGTCCTGCAAGATGCAGGGGTCGCCGCAGCCGTTGTCATGCCCGGGGCCGGAGTCCATGCCCACATACGGCGTGGTCCAGGTTTGCCCGCCGTCTTCGGAGCGCACCACCGCCACGTCAATATCTGCGCAAAGGTCGCCCTCGTGCGTGTAGCGGGCATCAAAACAGCCCACCAAGGCACCGCTCTTGGTTTGAATTAACCCGGGAATACGGAAGGCGATGCTGTTGCGCTCTCCGCCGGCGGTTTGGTTGCTCACTGCCTCACCGGGCACGGCCACCAAGTAACCCACACGCTGGGTGATGGGGGAGAGGTCTGCATTGTAGGTGGTGCCGTCTATGGTGGTTACCAGGTTGCTGAAGGTGATGGTGCCACCCACCAATGCTTTTTCAGAGGGCTTTACATCTACCCACAGGTAGCTTTGCCCTGCGGGTACATTGCCCTCACAATTAACGGTTACTGTGCCATCTGCTGCCGGGGTGGCCGTGCCGAACACGGTGCTGCGGCTAAAGTCCATACCCTTGTCGTTGCCGGTGCGTATGGTGACGCTCTCTACATTCTCGGGGTTGTCAATCTTGAGGCTTACTTTATCCAGTGTCTTGGGGTCTGTGGAGCCTCCGGTCTTTACATTGATACCCATCACCGGGTTGAAGTGTGCTCGCTTCATGATGGGGTATACACCAGGGTTGATGCCGGTTACGGACTTAATGACCATGGGGCCATCCATGATGCAGAAATCATCTATAAGGATACCGCCCTTGTCGTCGGAGGTGCATACAAACTTAACAGCCGTGGTGCCTGCGGGCAACTTGGCCTCGGCATGCAGCTTGTAGCCGCCTACTCCCACGTTGTTGTTGTGTACCAAACGCTGCTCACCTTTGGCGGTGATGGCGATAAACGAGAAGTCAAACGGCGCACGGCGCGTCCAGCGCTCTGCCCAGAAATCGCACGGAGTTTCTTTTGCCAGCGGTTTTTCCAAGGTGATGGTTACGCTCTTATCTTTGCCGCCCATAATGTGTAAAGCTCCTGTACCGCTGCGGCTCTTCCCTTTGAGTATTTCCGCATGACCGGCGGCAGCACTGAGGTTGCCGTACATTGTTTCACCCCCCGTTATTTTTCCCGTGGGCAGTGAATCAAAGCTTTCCGTAGCCATTACCAGGCCACACGCCAACAAGCTGAAGATGGTGTGTTTCAACATACAGCCATTATCTACCATAAATCCCCCCCGTTTTCAAGCCCATTTTTTTGCCCTCCGTGCTTTTCTGACGCAGTGCTGATTTTTATTGAGAAAGCAGCTTTGGCAAATATGAGCTGAGAGCGTAGAGCGGAATATTATACAGTCCCTCGTTAAGCTCGTATGCCGCCAGAGAGGCACGCACTGCAAACGCCGGCGAGAATCGGGAGCGGTAAGATGCCAGACTGCGGGCACGCAGGTTCACACCGGCTTTCACCTCGAAGGGGATGATATTACCGCCCAATTGAACGACGAAATCTACCTCGGCACTGCCGCTATCGGGCTCCCAATATGCGGGGAAGGTATCGAGGGCGCAGAGCAATTCCTGTAGCACATATTGCTCTGTGAGGGCTCCTTTAAACTCCTCAAATACCGCATTCCCTTGCAAGAGGCTACGGGCATCGAGCCGTGCAAGTGCTCCTAACAACCCGCAATCGAGCGCATAGAGTTTGAATGCAGAGGGGCTTTCGTATGCACTGAGCGGTACACCCGGCTTACTTATGCGACGAACCCGATGCAGTAAGCCACAGATAATGAGCCATTCTACCGCATTTTCATATTCACGGGCACGTGCACCTTCCCCCAGATACTTGTAAACAAACTTTCTGTTATCTTTTGCCAACTGCAGAGGCACAGCTCCCCACACGGCATGTATGCGTGGCACATCTCTTGCTGTGGTATATTTGGCAAAATCGCGCTCATACCCCTGTATAATTTGTTGCTGTAATCGGCGAACCTCTGCATAATCACGTGTGTCGACATAGCTTGCAACTACTTCGGGCATACCGCCCACGTACAGGTATTCTTTCAAGCGGGCAACCAATTGTTCATGCGCTACGGCAAGTAAGGTTGAATTCCCCCCATCAAGAGCTTGCAGTAGCATGTCTTCCCCTAAAGCCTTAAGGAACTCCCTGAAACTCAAGGGCTTTAAGTTCAGAAAGTCCACCTGTCCAACAGGAAAAGACATGCGCCGCTGTCGTACTGCCACTCCAAGCAGGCTACCTGCTGCCATGATGTGGTACTGCGGGGCATTTTCTCGCAGGTATTTAAGAGCATTAAGGGCGCGTTCGCACTCCTGAATCTCATCGAGCACTACCAGCGTATCCTCGGGCGTGATTTTTGTGCCGCTCATCAGGGCAATTCCCTGAATCAGTGTCTCTACATGGTACGCGTCATCAAAAATAGCAGCAGCATGAGGATTGTCGGCAAAGCTCAGGTAAGCAGTTCGGGCATATTCCCGCCGCCCGAATTCACGCATGAGCCAGGTCTTGCCTACCTGACGTGCACCCTGTATAATTAAGGGGTTCCGATTCCTGCGATTTTTCCATTGCTTTAATTCCTCAAATGCTCTTCTATCCATTGCCTTATGCGTTCCTTTCCGCATTCAATGTAATGAAAATTGCTACACTTATCAAGCAAAAAGTGGCAAAACTGCACATTTTATCATGATAAAAGTGGCAAAATATCACATTTTATCAAGATAAAAATGGCAAGATAAACTATGATGAGCGGTGGCGCAGGCGGGAGTAGCACCAATGGGCGCACATGGGGAGGCAGGCGTAGTCCAGAACAAGGGCGGCGTATGCCCATAACCCGGGCAGGGTTGTGTTTAAGAAGATGAATAAGAAGAGGCTGCCGATAAAGGGGTAATATTTGGCGGCGGGTTCATCACCGCGTTTAAAGTGGTTCCAATACCAAATGCGCCAGTTTTCTACGGCAAAAAGCACCCCCGGTATGCATGCAAGGTGCTTTAAAACCAACATGTAGATCCAATCCATGTTTTTATGCGCGGTTGAACATTTTTTCCACGTATTTGGCAATCATGTCCACCTCTATATCCACCACGGTGCCGGGGGTGTACGCGTGCATGATGGTGCGCTGCCAAGTGTGCGGGGTAATCCAGAACTCGAGCTCTGCGGTGTCTGCATGAATGGCGGCAATGGTGAGGGAGATGCCGTCTATGCAAATGCTGCCTTTGTCGATAGTGTAGCGCAGGTAGTCTGCGGGTATGCGGATGCGCACCATGTGGTCTTGCCCCACGGGGGTGATGGATACAACCGTGCCGGTGGTGTCCACATGGCCCATGACCAAGTGGCCGCCGAACCTGCCGTTGGTGCCCATGGCGCGCTCCAAATTACAGACAGAGCCGGGGTAAAGCGTGCCCAAGGAGGTAACGCGCATGGTTTGAGTGAGCAAGTCGAACTCTACCTGTGTGCCGTTGATGCGGTCTACCGTGAGGCAGCAACCGTTTACGGCAACGGAGTCACCCAAGGCCAGCTCTGCGGCAAAGGGTATATCAATGGTGTAGCGCGCGCCCTTTTCAACAGGGGTGCGCGCAACAACGGTGCCGGTGCATTCTACGATTCCGGTAAACATGTGGATGCTTTATTGTTGCTCCGCAGGGGCAACTTGTGCCTGCTTTTCTTGCTCTGCGGGGGTGGCGGCATTGGTGTTTTCTGACGGGCAGGTCAAAATGAACATCAGGAACATGATGACCGTGGGGATGAATGCCCATGCAAAAAGCTTAATGGCGTTGATGCCTCCCTTAAAGTATTTACCGAGAATGGCCTGGCCTGCCGGGTTGGGAGCATTGGCTATCACGGTAAGACCACCGCCGGTAACGGCACCGGCCACAATGGCGTATTTGATTTGCTCTTGCAAATCCGGCACGGTGCTGGCCAAGTAGGTAACGGAGGCATTGTCGTTAAACGCCGTCAGCACACTGGCCAAGCTCATGGTGGCGGTGGCTCCCATCTCTGAGAGCGCTTGTAACACGGGCTCCATCCACCAGCCTTGCACGCCGCCCAATGTTACCAAGCCGGCCAAGAAGAAGGCCACCAGCAGCGGTACTTTGATGGTAACGTGGTTTTGGTATTGCGGGGTGGCCAAGGTAAAGCCCAAGAAGAACATGAACCCGCCGATGAAGAGGGCCGGGTGGTGGTTGAAGTACACGGTCCACCCTAAGAAGGCGATGGATACCAGATACACCCATACGGGGATGTTGTCCTGGCGGTCCTCCCACGTGGTGGGTACGGCATGCTCAAAGGCCATTTGGCTGCGCTGTACTTCCTCCAAACGGCGGAACTCCTTGCGGAAAAGCATGAAATAGAGGATATTGGCGATGACGATACCAACAACAGCCTTCCACCCGAAGTTGAGGAACATGTGGGATAAACCGAAGTCCCATTTCTCGGAGATCATGACGATGGGCGGGGCGGCAAAGTGTGTAAGCGTGCCGCCTACGGATACGTTGACAAACAGCAGGGCCAAGGTGGCATAGCAAAGACCTACACTGGGTTTGAGCTGGTAAATCTTCTTGCTGAGCAGAATTGCGGCCAGGGTCATGGCGGCGGGCTCGGTGATGAAGGAGCCCAGCAGCGGGGCAATGCAGAGTACGGAGAGCCACCAGGCTGCCGGGGTGCCGTTGCCCAAGGCTGCGCCTTTCTTCAGCAGGTTCTCTGCCAAGCGATAGATGGGGCGAGATGCCGCAATCACCATCACCACGGCCACAAACAAGGCCTCGGTAAATACGACATCGTGATCCACGTACTTCAAAAAGTCCTCCATGGAGTAATACTTAATGCATACAAAGGCAAAGGGGATGACCCACAGGCCGAATACGACTTCTACCTCGCCCAAGAAGTGCAGAATGGTGGAGGAAAAGGACACCGGCAGACGCTGCTCGGGGTGTTCGATGCGGAACTTGCGTGCGCGCAGGGATTCCTTGTGTTTTTTCTCCAAATGGTGGGCGTAGGAGGAGATTTTGGGTGCCAGGAAGGTGTGCAGAATGGCCAGGAAGAAGATGATGGTGGCCGCTAAGTTGAAGGGGTCCACTTCCACACGGTGGCAGAGCTTCTGCCACAGGCCCATGCCGGCTTCCTCCTGAGCATAAAGGCGCAGGGGGATGGGGAAACGGGCGTATTGCTCATTGTTGCCGGTGTAGTGGCAAGTCCAAGCCGGTAGCTCGTCCTTTTTACGGTTCCAAACAATTTCACCGCAATCCGGGCAGGGCAAGCCATTGGGCGGGGGTAAAAAGTTAACCTTCATGCGGGCGTGATCCAAGGCGCTGTGCCCATCAAAAGCATGGTGTTGCTTAAGGTTGATATACCCCCGAAGCACAAACTCGTTTAAAAACGGTGCAGCTTTGCGCAGGGTGGCTTTTGCTTCAGCCGGTAAGTCGGATTCTGCAATGAGCTGCTCCTTCTTATCATTCGCCGTTTCCTGGGGGGCTGCAACAGCGGTGATTTCCGATGGCAAGTCGGGGTGCATGTTCTCTGCTGTTTGAGCGGGGCAAAGCAGCCCGCCTGCTATCAAACAGATTGTGGTAACAAGATGTGAGAATAAACGCATAACTCAAAAAATTACGTAGAGTATGCTATCACATTTTCCCTGCCTTGGCGAGTTAAAAATGACACCCGGAAGCTGAAATTCCGGCAATTTAACCCTTTGCCGTATTATCTTCTCTTTTTACGGTCTGTTTTTTTGAGCTTTTTTTCCGGTTTGGGCGGGTTGAGCAGCTTGATATCGCCGCCGGATTCACGGATACGCTGCGGGGCGGAGCGCTTGAGGCGCAGGCGAATCTTCTTGGTGTGGCGGCCTTTCTTGACACGCACGGTTTTGGTGCCGAAGAGGCTCTTATCCACCTTGGTGGAATTGCCGGCAGAGGAGGGGGTGGGGGCAGACTTGGTGCCACCGGTGGCCAAGCGGGCAATCTCTGCCAGCACGGCTTGGCGCTCTGCCTCTACGGGGTCAACGGGTGGGGGCGGTTCCTCCGTGGGGGTATCTGTACCGTCCTCGGTTTGTTGCGGTTGTTCCGTTGCATCCTGAGCAGGCTCGGCATCCGGGTGGTGCTCATCCTTAAGCTTTTTAGCCTCTGCTTCGGGTTGAATTTGCTCCACCAAGTCATCGCCGGGCTGTTTGGCGTTGTCGGGGTGGTTACGCAGGTAGTTTTCGAACTCGGGGTCCGGCTCTGCACCTGCCTGAATGGCGCGGTCGTAGGCACGGGCTGCATCGGGTATGCGGCCTTGCTCTGCATACAGGCGTGCCATGTTATAGTGGGCATCTGCCAGCGTGGGCTTTAGTTTAACTGCTGCTGCAAAGTGGCTGAGCGCTAAGTCTATGCGCCCTGTAATGCCCTCTATGTTAGCTAAGTAGAAGAATGCCTCCGCGTTGGCGGGGTCAAGCTCAATGGTGTATATGAACATTTGCTCGGCCTCCTCCATGCGGTCCATGCGGTAGTAGCATATACCTGCCAGGAAGTATGAGATGGGCAAATCCGGTGCCAAGCGAGTGGCGCGGGTAAGGTATTCAATACCCTCTTCACACTTGTTGCGGTAAAGCAAAATAGTGCCCAGGTTGACGAGGCAGGGCACGTGGTCCGGCTGGTAGTCGTAGAGTGTGCGGTAGAGCTGCTCTGCGGCGGTGTAACGGCTCTTGTTAAACGCGTTATCTGCCTGTTTGGTAAGGGTTTCAATAGAAAGGCTGCGGCGCACGGCCTCCGTGTCGGCATTGGGCTCTGCCTCTGTTTTTTCGCCGTTACGAATCGCCTCGATGAGGCGTTTTTCGGCATCGGTCAGGTCCAGCTTGCTCTCGTCCTCAAGCTTTTGGAGCTGTGCCACCATCTCATTATTTTCATTTTTGAGCTGCTTGTAGGTTTCAAGCATCATTTGGCGGCCTTCCTCCTGCATTTCAATGGTGCGACGTTGCTTGGCAATAATGTCTTTAAGCACCTCTGTTTCCTCCACCAAGGCGGGGTCTATGGTGGGTTGGGCGGCTTGGGCATTGGCGGCGGCCTCCAGGTTGTTGAGTCGCTCCGTCAGCTCAGACACACGGCGGCGGTAGCCACGGTTTTCATCATAAATGGCACTGAGCTGTTCGCGCAGTTGCTCTACCTCATCTCTTGCGCTGTCGAGCTGTTGGTTGAGCACGTCATTTTCATCCGTAGCACCGGCGGCGGCAGCTTCTAAATCTGCCACGCGTTGTCGAGCCTGTTTGAGCTGCTCTGCCAGGGTGAGGTTTTGATCTAACAGCGCCTTGGTTTTCTCCGGGTTATTCAGCTCGATGATGGCGCGCAGCTGTTCGTTTTCCGCCTTAAGGGCATCTCGCTCTTTGGTAACACGTGCCAGCTCTGCCTGGGTTTCTGCCAGTTGCGTGCTCAGCTCTGCCGCGCGGTTTTCTGCGGCCTCCCTCGCTGCCTCAGACGCGCGGAGCTTTTCCTCCGTTTCCGCCAATTTCTTGGCGTAGGAGGCTACCAACTCGTTACTGACACTGCGCTCTTTGGTGATTTCCGCCTGCAATTTTTCGTAGCGCTCTTTGTACATTTTCATGTCCAACTGAGAGGCCACGAGCTCCTTTTGCACATTTTTATGCTGAGCATCAAGCTCGGAGTAGGCGCGGGCCAAGCGTGAGCACTCCTCCTTGAGGCGTGCAATGGTGTTGTAAAGCTCTTTATCGGTCGTGTCGTAATTGGGGAGCACCACGCTGTCGGGGTCTATGAAACGCCCGTTGTCCGGCAGCCTCTCCGGTAAGTTAGGTATCAAAGTGTCTGCCTTGGGCAGGGTTTTGCCGGGCTGTTTACCGGTGGGTATGGGGGCATTGGCGGCTGCTTGTTTGTATTGAGCCAACATGCCGGCCAGTTTCTCACGGCGAAATCGCACCATATCCGGTTTCCAAGTGGGGTAGTCCCTAACAATGGTGGCTAGTACTTTTTCTGCCTGCCGGGCTTTTTTCATGGCCTCCACGTAATTGCCGGAGGCCGAGGCTTTTTCGGCATCCTGACACAGCCCGAATGCCACCAAAAAGTACTCGGCCGGGTCGGCCGGCTTTTTATTGCGGGTGGTGCCGTAGTTTCTGGCAGCTCCGCTCAGGCTTTGGGCATACACCGTGCTGCCCGTTATGCAAACGAGCCCGCTGAGTGCCATGCCGATATATGCCGAGAGAGATGCCATAATGAGATAATTTCATGACATCATACCCGATTCTGCCCACAACGCAAGCTTGAATCGTGTATGCAAATCATTATTTGTTACATCGTCGGTTTAATGTTACTATGCGTAGAATGATAAAAAAATCAGCAATAAACCGCTGCCATGGTGATGCCCGGCTTGGCAGCACCAAGTGAATTTAACGCTAAAACCACCGGTGCTCAATTATACACAGGCTTTATATTACTGTTCGGTGGCCGGTAAACCTGCAAAGATGCTCTCATTACTTGTCAATATCCCCATTAAGGGTAAAAACTTGGTGGGTATAAACTTTGTTGTCGACTTGCAGGTAGGTAAAGCTTAGTGCTATTGAGTTGGGCGTTTGGTGAGGGGCTGTTTTGCGATAGAGCATACGTGTATGTTCTGTTTCCTGCGGCTGTAGAGCCATGGTATAGAGTTTTGGGAACCCGCAGCGTGGGGCGTGGGGGGAGTTGTCTCGCGTATCGAAAACGGAGTTGTAGCCCGCTGTTGAGTCAAGGCCTGCCCCTGCGATAGATTGAGGGGTGTCGCCAATCAAAATGGTGTGTTGGGTGCAGTTGGTGAGGTAAACAACTATCACGTGATAGTCCTCTGTTTCATAGGCGTATTCTGCCCTTATTTGTATTTTGTTTCCTGAAACAGGCTCAGGTAATGTGTTAGTGGTATATATGTTATGAAGCGTAAAGAGTATTGCAAATAGGACAGTTGCAATATATAGCAGATGCCTGCCCTTGTGTAGAGGCGCAAGCACGGGTGGTTGTGGGTAGGGCTCTGTTTTGCAGAAAAGTAAGGTTGGCAGTATGCAGAGCACCGGCAGCGTAAGGTGGTTAAATATGGGGCCTGTTGCACTGTAGAGCTCCACGGCGGGATTAAGCCGGGCTAATGCAAGGGTGATAGGTAGTGGCCAGCAGATGCCAACCCATGCGGCTATTCTTACCCGGTAGCCCCCGGGGGTGAATTGCGAGTATAACTTGCTGAGCAACCACCAAGTAGCCCCGATAAGTACCAAGCTGTACCATGTAAGCAAGGTCGAAAATTCGGGTACATAGGCGGGGGTTTGTATGGGCAATAGGGGGAGCAGTAGCAACTCGATTATCAAAATAAGCATGCCTACGCTACTGCGTAACAGGGTGTCTTTGAAATCTTGGCTCATATGTTAAGGTATATCTGCTCTTATGTTATTGTAATCTTCTCCGGGGAACGACGATTTATGTTTTTTACCACCAATGCTCAATGATTCAAATGTTAAAAACAGTCCGTATGTGATATCTGCATGCGAAAATGAAAGTGTAACGGGTACTTCCTCTCCGGCGGGTAAATACATGTTGTTTGGCAGGGTATGGCCGGAGCAACACATGCAACAAATAAGACGCTCTGAGCTTGGGTGCCCGTTGACAACGGCACGGGGCGACTTCAGTATAATGGGTTTGCGGGTGCGGTTGATGATGCGTGCCTGTATAAGCACCTTTTTGTTTTTTGTCTGCACTTGGTCTACTGTAAAGCTCATGAGCTGAGCGGCCTCTTGTTGCGTCAATGCCGGGGCTGCTGCAAATAAGTGGATTAACGCAATGATGCATACGGTTATACAGACAGTATGTTTTAGAAAGGGATATATGCTTTTACGCAAATTTCCCTTTGTTCCCGGCTCGGTAAGTACAAAATAAAGGGTAGGCGGTACAAAAAAGGCTATTACTGTTAGTATATCTGAGGTAATCCTCTCGGCATTTGTTCCCCATTGCATCAGCGCCAAAAGCGGGACCGGCCCAAATACGCCCAGAATCCCGGCTATATACACGCGTTTGCCCCCTGTTTTAAAAAAAGCATATAGTCCGGAAACGGAAATCCATAACAATAAAATGCCGATTGCCGTGAAAATGATGTATTTGCTTTCTATAGAGTTAAAGAAGTATTGCGGATTTCCTTTTGTTTGATACACAATAATCCCCAGAAGCTCAGCCATTGCTATCAGTATGTAGCCTAGCCCTCGCTTCAAGGCGTTGCTGTATTTTGTGCTTTTATTCACAGTTGCTTCCATCTGTTTGTTATGGTAGTTGTTGGGGAAAGAGAAGTCAAGCTATAAAGTGTTACAATTGTGTAACACTTTATAGCTTGACGTTAAGGTGACGGCGCTTGCTTTTCGGATTAATCCGGGAAGATGCTGCGCAGGTCGTGATGGCGCAGGCTGTTGTAGTCTGCGGTATCTTTGGCGCCGGATTCTGCCTTGCGGGGGGCAGGGGAGTAATCTGCGGTGCCGTCTACCTCTGCAAAGAGGCGGCGGGCGCGCTCCACATGGTCGTCATCCGAGAGCTTGGGAGCCATGGCCGGTTGCATGGGCATGAGCTCTGCCTGGTGCATGGGTTGCTCCGGCTCAAAGTTTAAGGTGGGTTCAGGTTGCTCCTCTTCCTCCTCTTCATCATCTGCTTCATCCTCGGGGGCGTCGTCCGTGGGTTCGTCGTCGTACATGTCGGCGGTTTCATCCGCGGGGGTATCCGCGGGTGTTTCTTCCTCTGCTTCGGTTTCCTCGGGGGCGGGCTCCGGTTGGGGCTCGGGTTGGGCTGCGGCGGCCTCTGCGGCAGCTTTTTCCTCCTCTATTTGGCGGGCAATACCTGCCTGGAACTCCTCCGCATTGACAGAGGCAATGAGGGTAACACGCATTTCATCCCCTAAGTGAGGTTTCACGGTTGTGCCGAAGAAGAGGGCCACATCCTCATCTGCCAAGGCATCTTTAACGGTTTCAACGGCAACGCGTATTTCATGCAAAGACATGTTCTCACCACCGGCAACATGCACAATAACGGTGCGGGCATAGCGCAGGGAGCCGCGGTATGCCACCAGCGGGGACTCCAACGCGGAGCGTGCCGCCTGTTCTGCACGGTTGTTGCCATAGCCTTTACCTGCCCCGAACAGGCAGCGGCTGTCGTTGTTCTCCAAGGCGGTTGCCAGTTCATCCAAGCCCAGGTTAATGAGGCCGGGGGAGGATGCCATCATGGGGACGGATGCCGTGGCCTTGGCCAGCAGGCGGTCTACCTCCTCAAACACGGCGCGTGCCCCGCGGTTGTTGTTGAAGAGGTTCTCCATGTAATCATTTTCAAAGCAGAACAGTATGTCTGTAAGCCGGGCAATCTCCTCATACGCTTTTTCCGCCTGTGTGCGGCGGCGTTTGCCTTCAAAACTGAAGGGCATGAGCAGCACGGATACCAGGAACACCCCGCGCTCTTGTGCCATGCGGGCCAATACCGGCGCAGCGCCGGAGCCCGTGCCGCCACCCAGCCCCGCTACCAATACCAGCAGGTGCGTGTCTGCAAGCATGGACTCCAGCTCGGCTTGGCTCTCCTCTGCTGCGCGGCGCCCTACCTCGGGGTCTCCGCCGGAGCCCAACCCATGGTTAAGCCCGCCACCCAGCTGAATAAATTGTACATTCTCCCCTAAACTGCGCCCCATGCGTTCATCTAAAGAGGCGGTATAGAGCTTGACATTATCTGCGCTGGAGCCCGCAAAGCATTGCAAAATGCCTGCACCGGCCCCGCCGATGCCCACAATGGAGATGCCGTGTTCTTTGCGTGAAATGGTTTGGTAGGGAAGCATAGTAAGTGAAGAGTTTTTTATGGAAAGGTCAACGTTTTTTACGGAAGATGCTCAGAATGCGGCGCAGCAGACCGGGTTTTTCGGGTTCTGCGTTGTCGGCCTCATATTGTAAGGCGTAGCGAATCAGGCCAATGGCTGTGCAATAGCGCGGGTCTGCCAAGTAGGAGTAATCTGCCCCGATGCCGGGTTGAGATGGCTGGTATACGCGTACACGGAATATGAACTGAGCCAGGCGGTCCAACCCCAGCATCAGGCTGCTGCCGCCGGAGAGGTATACAGCCATGCCGCGGCGAGCCCACACTTGCTGCGGTATGCTGTCTTTGACACTTTGCAGAATATCTGCCAGGCGGTCTCTGACAATGTTGTTGAGCAGGCCGCGAGAGATACTGTACACCTGCCCGTTGTCGTCCCGATAATGGGTGGTGGTGGTATCTTTCACATCCCCAAAGGCATTGCCTTGGTTGCATTTAAGGCTCTCTGCAGCGGCAAAGGTCATGGGGGTGGGGGAGAGCTCCATAATATCCTTGTTAATGGAGTTGCCGCCGTGGGGTATGCAGCCGCAGGCAATAATGTTGCCGTCTGCGTAGCAAATGAAATCCGTTGTGCCGCCACCTATGTCGATGAGCAGGGCGCCCTCCTCTCGTTCTCTGCGCCCTAATACCAGTTGTGCTGTTGCCAGCGGGGCAAACACCAGTGCCTCTACCTCCAGCGGTACTTGGCGCACGCACAACAGGGTGTCTTGCAGGGGCTTGCGCTTGCCGTGTATAATGTGGCTTTGTACGGAAAGTTTGCGGGCACGCATGCCTACGGGGGCATACACTAAATCGCGGTCATCTATACAGTAGATGCCCGTCTCGCTGTTTACGATAATGCGCTCTGCCGGTAGCTCAAGCTCACCGGCATGGCGGTTTACCAAGGTGACGTGCTCATCTGTAATGGTATCATGCTCGGTGGACAGGTAGCAGAACCCATGGCCGTCTTCCCCTTTGATGTGCTCCCCGGTGACAGAGAGGTACACGCTCTGAATATCCACATTGGCGTGGTCTTGCGCCAGCTGCCAGGCATCGCTCAGGTTCAGGCGGGCCAAGTCGGCATCCATAATACAACCGGCGCGTATACCCTCGCTGGGTACTTCTCCCAAGCCGATGACGGCAGAGCTGCCATCCGGGTTCACTTCTCCCACCACCATGCAGGTTTTGGTGGTGCCAATCTCCAGAGCGACGATGATTTTGGACTCTTCCATCTCGGTGCGTGGGGGCTATGGGGTTTAGCGTTTTCCGCGTAACCAGTTAAACAGGCGGCGCCACCAGCTGCGGCCGGAGCCTCCTGCAGCGGCGGCATCATACATTTGCGCAAAGCGTATCAGACCAATGGCGGTGCAGTAGCGCGGGTCTGCCAGGTAGGAGTATTCCTCCCCCGTGCCGGGGGGCAGGGGTTGGCGTACCGGTACTTTGAAGATGAATTGTGCCAAGTTATCCAGCCCGCGCATTAAACTGGTGCCGCCGGATAAATACACTGTCATGCCGCTTTGGGAGAGCACCTGCGGGGGTATGTGGTCCCTCACCTGCAAGAGTATGGAGCCCAAGCGGTCCCTGATAATTTTGTTGAGCAAACCACGCGGAATCGAGACCTCATGCCCCAGCTCACTGCGGTAGTGTGCGGGGGAGGTATCTTTAACATCGCCGAAGGCGTTGCCCTCGGTACACTTGAGCACCTCTGCAGCCTTGTTGGTCATGGGCTGGCTGCTTTGGTCCATAATATCCTTGTTAATGGCGTTGCCGCCCATGGGTATGCAGCCACTGGCAACGATATCGCCGTTGCTGTAGCAAATGAAGTCCGACGTGCCGCCGCCGATGTCGATGAGCAGAGCCCCGGCCTCCTTTTGCTGGCGAGACAGCACTACCTGCGCCGTTGCCAGCGGGGCAAATACAACGTCCTCTACCTCCAGCGGCACTTGGCGGGCACACATCAGGTAGTTTTGAATGCGGGTCAAAATGCCGTGCATCACGTGGCACTTAACATCCAGCGTGCGGCCGGTGAGCCCCACGGGGTTGCGAGAGGTTTCTCTGTTATCGATGCTGAAATTGCCCATCTCTCGGTTGATGACAAAGCGGTCTGCCGCAATCTCTATCTTTTGGGCTTTTTCTTTGGCATATTTAATGTGCTCGTATTCAATGATATCCTCATCATCCGGCAGACGGAAGGATCCCTGACCGTTTTCGCCGTAAATATGCTCACCCGTTACGGAGAGAATGACGTTGAGAATCTCGACATCCGAGTGGTCTTGAGCCAACTGCCAGGCATCGAACACGCATTGGCGTGCCATGCTGATGTCTGCAATCTCGCCCTTGCGAATACCGGCACTGGGCACTTCTCCAACCCCGATGATAGCAGCGGTGGAGTCCGGGTGAATCTCCCCCACCACCATGCAGGTTTTGGTGGTTCCCATTTCAAGACCAACGATAATCTTTGACTGAGCCATGGTTAATGAAAATTGACGATATGATGCTGTGTGCAGTTTTGAGCATGTTTGCGGCGCGCTGCTGCGATTCTCTGCATGCAGTATAGCAGATTTTGCGGCGTGGTGCGCGGTAAATGCGCGTCATATTATCGGCATTGCGCGCATTGTTCCGGCGTGGGCATGAGCTGCGGGCGTATGGATACGGTCTTAACCGTGTATTTCTCGGATGGCACAAAGAGGAACCCGGGCTCCTTATCTTTTACCTCGTACCCGGTAAGCCGGAACACGGGCAAGGCTTGGTTTGTGTTGGGCTCGTAGGCCTCTTTACCCGTATATTTGCCACGGATGATGTACTCCGTGTTGTGGTCTGTGCCGAACACGGGGTTGCTCAGCGGGGGCTCAATGCCGCGGTCCGGCTGGCGGCAGGTTTGCTCATCCATAATCACCAACTTAGCCGTGCGCCAGCTCTGCCCGGGTTCTCTCAAATACCCCCAAAAACGGGTGTAGGGTATGTAATACCGGCGGCCTATGTAATAGTCCCCGGGTTGTTCTTGGACAATCTGAGCCTCGCGCTCGGCTACAGCTTCACAGTCAGACTTGAGTGTGTTGCATTGTACCAGCGTGAGGCAGGCGACGGTGCTGAGAATAATGTTGCGCAACATAAGAGGTGTTTTGTTCTACTCTTTTATCGGCGGTGGGTCAAGCAGATAGTTTGACTGCACGGGCTATGTGCATGAAGTTTTCGGCCTATTACTACTGCCCCCCGGCGTGTGGCCGAGGGGCAAAAAATCGTAAACGCTTTACTTGTCTTGTTCCGGTTTCTTGTTCATAATGCTGTCAAATGCCTTTTGGCGGGCTTTGGCACGGCGCTTGCCTGCCAGTACACGCCATACAATGAACAGCAACAACAGCGGTACAACCACTATGAGCACATCTACCACCATGGCAGATAAGCCCATGCCACCCAGCAGCCCCCGCACCGGGGCAGATACGGCCTCCGGCAGGAACCCCTTGCCGGCATCTGCCTTGGCTACGGTTGCCGAGCTCTCCGTGCTGTCGTCCTCCAAGTCGGTATCTGCCTCGGGTGCGCCGAAATCGTCCTCCTCATCATTAATAGCCACGGCGGGCTCCTCCGGGGTATCTGCCAACACGGGGCGCTTTTTATCGGGCTTGGTTACTGCGGCAACGGCGGTGGTGCGGCGGCGGTCCTCCTCATCTGCCACCAAGGCAGACAAATCGATATTGCTGCCCGAGCTGCCCAAGGCCGTGTAGCCGCCGTCTTCTCTGGCCTCGCCCAGGTTCAGGCGGTCTCGGGAGGGCTTGGATGCATAGTACACAAAGCGCGTGCATTTTTTTCGGGCGGCAGAGCTGTGCTCCACAAAAATCCAGCCCGTGCTCTTGCCGTCTGCGCTCTTCACCTTAGCCCCCAGCGCGTGCTCCATGCCGTAGGTATTAGTGTTCTTTTTGGGTTTACCCAGTTTTTTGTAGTTGGACTTACCACCCGTAACTGCCTTGATATCATTGTGCACCGTTTTGCGGCCTGCCGGTTTGGCGTACTCCACCGCAATGCAGAGTGCCTGCCCCTGGCGGTTGAGCTTAAAGTCCACATGCACCGTGCGCCCCTTGAGTTTCCAACTGCGGCGTACCGTGCTGTCGGACAATATCTTGAAACTGTAATCCTTGCTCAGCGTGTTGTCCGCCTCATCGCGTGTCATGGGCAAATGCAAATCCTTAAGCTCTAAGGCCTCGGCACTGCCGAAAATTGTTGCTGCTGCCAAGCACAGCATCCCCGCTATCTTTCGTATTGTCTTCATATCGTTATCAAGAAAATTTTCGCTCACCTATTCTAGCATAACAAGCCCCCCTCTCTCAAGCTAAATGTGTCTGTTCACACAAAATCTCTTGACAAGCCCCCCGCTTCCTCCCATAATACCCCCAACACTTTCAGGAGAGATGGCTGAGTTGGTCTAAGGCACTCGACTCGAAATCGAACGTGGCAGAGATGTCACCGAGGGTTCGAATCCCTCTCTCTCCGTGTTTTTCATCTTTTCACAGAATATCATAAAGGCTTGCAAGCGGCATATTTGCAAGCCTTTATGATTTTTCACTTGCCCGCTGCATATTATAGCGTATAATTGCAAATAGGGTACATGTGCAGGGTACAGAAAAAAAGCATTTGTACCCCATAATGATAAATAAAGCTTTATAACACAACGGATTATATTCTATGGCGTTTTTGAAAATAAGAAACAACATCTATTATGCATGCTGGTACGATAGCACCGGCAAGAAGATTGTCAGATCTACCAAAATCCCCACGGACCACCAAGCCAAGCCGGGAGCACCGCGCGAAAGCAAGCAGGCCTTGAAGAAAAAGGCCGAGCAACTGGCCGCCCTAATGGAGCGCACCGACAAGGACGGATTGACCCTTGAACAGGCCAACGCCGCATTATCTGCCATAATCACAAGAAGCAAAGCAAGAATACCTACTTTCCGCACATATGCTAATGATTATCTGCGCACGCACTACAACAAAAGCAAGGACAATGACCGCCGCGCCGTAAATGCCTTTATTGCTTTTTTAGGATCCAAGGCAGATGAACCACTTTCTGCTATTACCGCCGCAGATTGCAAAGACTTCATACAGTGGCGACTTACGGACCCCGCTATATGCACCCGCCC
This sequence comes from Akkermansiaceae bacterium, assembly GCA_015062045.1. Lineage (GTDB taxonomy): Bacteria > Verrucomicrobiota > Verrucomicrobiia > Verrucomicrobiales > Akkermansiaceae > Akkermansia. The sequence goes on along the minus strand of SUVJ01000012.1, from coordinate 905 downwards.
CGGTACTGTAGCACGCTTGCGGATAACACTTAACGCCATATTTAATAAGGCCGTAGACGCTGAATTATTGAACCGCAACCCATGGCGCAAGGCTATAGTACCCAAGAATTCACCCTATGACATACCGGAAAACAAGCGTATAGCCTTAACCCCGGAGCAGATAGCCACCCTAATAAACGGCATGCCGGACGAATGGCCGGACCTGATACGCCTCACCGTGATGACCATGGGGCAACGCTTAGGCGATATGGCCCGCCTGAAATGGGAGCAGGTAGACCGCGCCAAGAATATACTACACCTGCGCACCGGCAAAACAAAAGCTAATCTTGATTTCCCCATATCTTACGATATGCGCGCCCTGCTGGCCCGCAGAGAGGCCGCCCGCATAGATGAATACATTTTCCCCTACTCACGCATCAAACACGAAAGAAGCGGCAAATTGTCGCTGGAATTCCACACATACGCCGTAAAGCTGGGTATACTGCCACCCGACACAAAGAAAGATCTACCCGGCCGCATACGCACACTTTCAGAAATATCTTTTCACAGCACGAGAAAATCAGCCGTTACCACCGGCCGGCAATTAGGTATTGCGCCCGATGTCATGCGCTCACTTGTCGGACATGATAGCGAAGAAATACAAAGAGCCTACTTTACCCCCGCCGCCGAATATCTGGCAGAGCAGGCAGACAAGATACAGAAAACGCTATTACCGCCGGATACCCCGCCCATGTGATACACGCGCGCGCGTAGCGCGTGCGCGCCCACGCCCGCAGCAACTGCAAAAGTTTCCCGTATATCCGCAAAATGTTATATAAGGCTTTTATTAGTAAAGGGTTATAGCGTAAAAAGTAATCCGTAAGTTTCCCGCAAGAATCCGCAAGCCGTATTTTACAATCTTGCAA
>SUVJ01000098.1 GCA_015062045.1 Akkermansiaceae bacterium | reverse complement strand
CCGCCCTCGGTATACTGCATGGTGGTGCAGGAGCAGGAGGCGGGGAGCTCATCCGCCACGCGTTGTACGGATTCGATGCGCTGCATGATGCCGTTGGTGGGGTAGGAGGTGGTAAAGGTGCGCACAATCGCCTCTGCCCCCTCGCCCTTGGTGATGGTGACCGTGTTACCATTCTGCACGCGGGTGGAGCCGTGGGCATCACGGTCGCGCTGTTGGCGCGTTACAGCGGTGGACTGCACGCCGTTTTCCTCCGTCATGCGGTAGGTGGCGGACTTGTAGGCAGCATCCGCGGCCGGGGCGAACCACTCCAGCAGCACCCCGCCGTCTGCCTGTTCGGTTGCAAGCAGCGAGCCCTCCGTAGCAGACACCACGGACTTGAGCAGGCCGTTTTCGATGACCTCCGTAATCTGCGTATCGCGCACGGATTTTTCATACACCTTACCCTCGGGGGATTTGGTGGCGATAACGTTGCCACTATCGGCATCGAAAATGAGGCTCAACCCCGTGGCATCCGTGAGCATGAGGCGGGCGGGCTCACCCGTGGTGCAAGGCGTGCCATCAGCATTCTGCAACTGCATGCGGAAATCGCGCTTGCGGGTTTCACCCTGCGGGAGGGCCAGGGAGGCGTCCGTTTCATCCACCGCAAAAGTAAGCGGCATGCCCTTGGTAGGGGTAATGGTGATGAAGCTTGCATTGCGGGAGCAGGTCCACCCCCACGGGCCATCATACTTGAGGGCCGTTTTACCCTCTGCCGTCAGCACGGGGAACACCTGAGCGCGGCAGATGTCATCGTTGGTGGAGGGTATATCCGACGCGGGTTGGGAATCCGCATCACCATCAAAATCGCCACCGCACCCGCAGGAGGGGCAGATGGTGGCATCCGGCTCGTACAGCATCGGGGAATCTGCACTGAGGGAGAGAATAGCATAGCGGAAAAGCTTGCGGTTCTCGTTCACATACGCCATGTTATCGTTAGACAAGCGGGCACTGATGTAGTACGTGCCTGCGGAGAGCGTGAACAGGCGTACCTTATCGGCGCGCATCTCCGGCAGCCAAAGGAGGGCATTGTCAATATGTTTCCACTCATCGCCCTGCAAATGCTTGTGGAAGTGCAGCGTATCGGCAGCGGGGGCATCAATCTCCGCCTGCATGGCAGTATTGCGGGCGGAAGCATCCGCCGCCACCAAAGGATTACGGGTAATAAGCAAATCTCCCTCATCATCCACCTGCAAATAGACCACCACGGTGGAATCATGCTCCACCACCAGCTCCGTGTTAAACGCCAACACCTCATCCACACAGTGCGTGCTCGGCTGAGCATCCACCAGCGTTTGCGCTATCAGCGGCGTACTGCCGGCGGATGTAATGTTTAATGTTGCATTTTGGATATTTAATGTATCCGGTGTTGCGTCCGCAGCGATGGCGGTATTGGTATTCTTATTGTTGTTTTTCATATTGTTATGATGATTGAAGTTAAGTTTTTCACGACTGAAAGCGAAAAACCTTTCTCTGAAATAAGGCAGGTTGATGAAAAATTCAAGATATTTTGACCTTCCGCAGGCACTTTTCACAAGAAAAGGACTACGTATGATCATTCAAGACACATCCGGTACAGACTTCAATAAATATGGAAAAACACCCTCACACAAAGCCGGCGTAGTCGGTGCCCGATAATCCGGAATATTTCAACCATGCCACGGAGGATAGAATAAAAAAATGGGTCAAAAAGCATTTTAAGCTTGCCAAGAGGGGGTAGGAGATGAGAGAATGAAGGCCTCATCATTCTTCCTGCCCGTCTGTGCGTAAAAACGAGAACGGACGTGGTGGGATTCTCGACACAATAGCAACGTTATACAAATAGAAACAGACAGTTATGGCTAATTTGAACAAAGTCATGCTTATAGGCAACCTCACCGCAGACCCGGAGGTTCGCACTACCCCCCGAGGCAACTCCCTTACCGAATTGCGCTTGGCAGTAAACCGCATTAGCAGTGGCCCCAATGACGGGGAGCGCCGCGAGGAAACGACATTTTTGGATGTAACTTGCTGGGGCCGCACCGGTGAGATTGCAGCCCAGTATTTGAGCAAGGGGCGCCCCGTATTCATTGAGGGCCGCTTACAGATGGACACTTGGGAGGACAAGCAGACCGGCCAACGCCGCAGCCGTATTCGCATTATTGCCGAGAACCTGCAGCTCTTGAGCGGCAGAGACGGTGCCCAGCAAGGTGGCGGCGGTTACAACAACGGCGGTGGCTACCAGCAGCGCAATAATTATGGTAACAACGGTGGCGGCTATAACAATGGCGGCGGTTACCAGCAGCGCAACAACTACGGTAACAACGGCGGCAGCTACAACAATGGTGGCGGCAACAATTACAACAACAGCTACCAGCAGCCTGCCCCCCAGCAGCAAGCCCCCATGCCGCAGGAGGAGGAAGACGATATCCCGTTCTGATACCCAACAACGGTACAATTTAGTTTTCATTATAACACAGCGGGCCTCAGTGCCCGCTGATTTTCACTACCATGAGCACATATCAAGCGGCATTGGATTGGTTGTACTCCACGCAGATGTTCGGCATCAAGCTGGGGTTGGAGGGCATTACTCGCTTGCTGAAAGAATGCGGGGTGCTCTACCCGCGCTCTCGCGTCATTCATGTAGCCGGCACCAACGGCAAGGGGTCCACCTGCGCCTTTGCAGAGAGCATAGCCCGAGCAGCCGGCTACCGCACGGGGCTGTTTACCTCCCCCCACTTGGTACGCTTTAATGAGCGCATTAAAGTAAACGGGCAGGAGATTGCGGATGCCGATGCCGCCCGACTTATCTGCAAGGTGAAGGAGGTGATTGAACCATGGGAAACCAAACCCACCTTTTTTGAGCTGGTGCTGGCCGTAGCCATGATGCATTTTGCCGAGCAGGAAACGGACCTCATTGTGCTGGAAACCGGCATGGGCGGACGCCTGGATGCCACCAACGCCGTGCCCAAAGATGTGGCGGTGCTCACCCCCATCGGCTTGGACCACACACAATACCTGGGCGATACCCTGTACGACATTGCTGCAGAAAAAGCCGCCATCTTTGCCTGGCATCGCCCGGCGCTCACGGCCCCGCAACAGCCGGAGGCCATACGCGCCATCCATGCCGCAGCGCAGGCCATGGATACCGACTACCGCGTGGTGAGCGAGGAGTGCAAGCTGCCCTTGGGCTTGCACGGTAGTTACCAAAAGCGCAATGCAGCCTTAGCCTTGGCTGCCCTGCGTGCTCTGCCGCATTTTCTGGCATCGGATGCCGAGATTGCCCACGGTTTAGCCACGGTGCAATGGCCCGGCAGGTTTGAAGAGATTGCCCCGCAGGTTATCATGGACGGTGCCCATAACCCACCCGCCATACGCGTGCTGGTGGACAGTTGGCAAGAGCGTTTCGGCACGCAAAAAGCGCGCTGCATTTATGCCGGCAGTGCAGATAAAGCATTGGATGATGTGTTGCAATTGCTTGCCCCCATTGTGAGCGAATGGGTGCTGCCGCCCGTGCAATCCCCGCGCATTTTACCGCCGCAGGAGATGGCAGCCAAGGTGCGTGCTGCCTCTACCGCCCCCATTTGCACCCCTGCAAGCTTGGCAGAGGCATTGGCCACCCTGCCCCCGCACACGCTCATTTGCGGCTCATTCTTCTTGCTGGGAGAAGCCAAAGCCCACCTGCAACAGGATGCCGATTACCGCCTCACGGCTCAGTAAGGAGGTTTATTTTTTGGTAAAGAATGCGCGTTGTTTGGCGGATATGGGCAAACCGGCAAGCTCCATGGCGCGCAACATTTCTTCCCACAGCTCGCGGCGCTCTGCCAAATCATTGGTACGCAGCAGGTAGCTGGGATGGTGGGTCACAATAACGGGCACACCGCAGAATTGGCCGCCATCCCGCCTGTAGTCTGCCAAGGGCAGCTCACCACGCTGCAAAAGGCCACGCGCTGCTACAATGCCCAGTGCCACAATGACCTTGGGTTGCACCAGGCGGGTCTCCAGCTCTACCACGGAGGTAGAGAAGCGAATCTCCTTATCGGACGGTGTGCGATTGTTTGTAGTTTGGCGGGGCATGGCGGGACGAAACTTAACCAAGTGGGTAATGTACACTTGCTCCCTTGTTAAGCCCATGGCCTTAAGAATACCGTTCAATTTTTCCCCGGCCTCACCGCTGAAGGGGCGCCCTGCGCGCTCATCGTAATAATTGGGGGCATCCCCCACAAACATGATATCAGCCTGGCGGTTGCCCTCCCCCATTACAACCTTATCACGCAAGGTGCGCAGCTCTTGCAGCGGACGCCAAGTGGGCAACATGCGGGCAGCATTGGCCCATACCTCATCTGCATTGCTGCCACCGGGGCGGAAGAAGGGTACCTCCTCCTCCTCATAGCCGCGGTCAGGCGCGGCGGGGGTGTCCGCCTCATTCAGGGCAGAGCGCAGGTCGCTGATGCCGGGAGCCCCCCCTGCCACCACTGCCGGGGCAGCCGCGAGAGGAGCAGCCGACTTATTAGCGGGCGCAGGTGCAGCAATGGGTTTGGGTACCCCGCGGCGGGCTGCCAGCATCCACTCTCGCAAAATCGCGCGGGCGGATTCATCGACAGAAAGGTGCTCCACACCCCGCTCTTGCAGGGCGTGTAAATAATTGAGCACCAGTTCTACCGTTGTCATCTTTTATGATTCATTTTCCGTGAGCGTGAAAGAGCCGTCGCCCGTTGCCAAAACGGAGCCATCAACCGCCCTGCGCTCATAGGCGTATACCCCCTCATCGCCATCCGTAAAGGTGAGGCGATAGGTGTTCGTTTCCACCCCGCCGTTTGCGGTTTCCGTTACGATGGCCTTTGTGTCGGAGGCTCGCTCATATTTAAACAAAGACGCCGAGTCTTTGCAAGCGTTATCTGAGGTGAAGCAGAGGGATTTTTCTGCTTTTTCGCTTCCCGTTGCCAAGCGGGTCTCACCGGTGAGGGCCAGGGTATGTTCACTGAGTGACTCGGGGGCACCGCTGCTGAATACATTGCTGATACTTTTTATGCTGCTGCTTGTGGATTTAACCAATGCATCAGCACCGGCCACGGCTCCGCTTGCTGCCACCAAGGTGGAGGTTATGCAAGAGTTAAGCAACATGGCACAGGTTCCGATTATCATGCAGGCTATTGTTTTCTTATTCATGCGCGCGCCATTATACATAAATTATTTATATTGTCAATATTTATTAACATATAGCATTTTTAAACTCAAGGGGACAATAGGCCGCCCCCTCACGAAAAGCATGAAAAAAACGGAAAAAGAACAGGGAGAGTATTGACACAACGCAAGCAGAATAGTAAAATGAACACAGACGGATGGCAAAAATGCACACATGGCTCAAACTGCTGGCGGCACTGTTGATAATACCGATGGTAGCCGTGGGGGGAGCTGTTAAGATATGCACCTGCCACCATGAGCTTGTACAAGTGGGTGGGCACTGCGAATGCGGGCACGCCCACATGCAGGCGGGAGAAAAGCATGCCCCCACCCCCAAGGAGCACCGTTGCGCCCACGTGGAGAACGAGATGCAGCCTGTATCCGCCCAAGTGCAGGTGCCCGTATTCACGACGGTGGAAATGCAAGTGGTGGAGCTACCGAACTTTCAATGGTGCCTGAGCCGCATGCACAGCATGGTAGCCCTTTGTTTAGAGCGAGCGGCACTATGGGACCCACCGAACACGCGCATATCCCCGCTGCTGATTTGATACTTGATTGATACCACACGTTAACCGCACACGCATTGTGGCGCGGTGTCTTTTCTCTTTTTCTAAACATACAATTTTAATATAATCCATTACAATCAGAATGAAAAAACACATTTATACGGCAGCAATAGGCGCCCTGGTGCTGTGCAGCTGCGTTTCTTACCAAGAAGCCCCGGTCGATATGGCGAGAGACACGGCCGAGTGGGCGCAGGTATCCACCGCCCTGTGCAAGGGTGGGCATTTGAACCGGGAGCAAATGATTAAGATTGGCCTGTTGCTTAACCGGGAGCTCAATCAGGCACGCCTCAAAGTGGCCAAGAGCACCTCTGTGGCAGAGTTTGCCGGGCTGTGGGAGGACCCCTCCGTATCCTTTGAAATTGAGCGCGTTTTCGGGGAAAACATCACCAATAACTCCGTATCCCCCGGCCTGACCCTGCCGGTAACGGGGCTGCCCGCTTTGGCAGAAAAAATTGCGGAGCAATACAAAGAGAGCGACTACTGGGAGATGCGCGCCACAGAGCGCACCTACCTGACCGAGCTGGAGTGCCTGCGCCACCGCATCATGGCAACACATGCCAAACTACATGTTATGCAACACCGCCTTGCCGTTATGCAGGAGGAACAAAAGAAAATTGACCGTCTCCACGAGTTGGGCGAGGTTGATTTTGGCGCCTTTCAGGTGGCTACCCAACGTTTGAACGATACACGCCGCGAGCAAATGGAGTTGGAGACCGAGCACCTGCGCCTGCGCAATGAGCTCATAGAAAAGCTCGGGCTGCACCCCGCTGTGGGACAAATTGAATTGAGCGGGCACCTGCCCGGCGGTGTACCGGGGTTGGTAGCTGCGCCCTCGGCAGATGCCCTGTTAAGCTCCCCCTCACTTTTGGCTCAGCAGGCTGCCTACGGCGCATCCGAAACCGAGCTGCGGGCCGAGATACGTAAGCAGTACCCCGAGCTGGGAATCTCCCCGCTCTATGCACGAGATGGCGGCAACGATAAGGTATCCGTTGGGTTCTCAATTCCTTTGCCGGTATGGAACCGCAACCGCGAGTCCATTGCCCGCGCCACGGGAGACCGCGCCCTTAAGCAGGCAGAGCTGATTACCGAGTGGCGCAAGCTGGTGCAGCAGGCCTCCCTTCTCCATGGCGAGCAAAAATTACTGCGCCAACACTGCGCCACCGAGTACGAACGCTTGGATGAGCTGGAGGCTGCCGCAGCCCAACAGGAAAAACTCTTTAACCTGGGTGAAACCACGATTCTGGAGCTGGCGGAATCCCGCCACGTGGCGTATGAACGCCGCCTGGCGTATCTGGACTGCCTCTCGGAGCTGTTGGTCTCTCGCTGCAAACTTCAATACCTGAACCCTTCTTATAACAAACAATGAAAATTTCCTACATATCCCCCTTTCTGTTTTCAATGACAGCCGCCTGCATGCTCAGCCATGCAGAAGAGCACGTGCACGGCCCCGGTTGCAATCACAACCATGACCACGCTGCCGAAGCCAAGGAGGAGCACGTGCATGGCCCCGGTTGCAATCATGACCATGACCACGCCACCGAGGCCAAGGAGGAGCACGTGCACGGCCCCGGCTGCTCCCACGACCATGACCACGCTGCCGAAACTAAGGAAGAGCACGTGCACGGCCCCGGCTGCTCCCACGACCATGACCACGCTGCCGAAGCCAAGGAAGAGCACGTGCATGGCCCCGGCTGCAATCATGGCCACGACCACGCTGCCGAAGCCAAGGAAGAGCACGTGCACGGCCCCGGCTGCTCCCACGACCATGACCACGCTGCCGAAGCCAAGGAAGAGCACGTGCA
>SUVJ01000011.1 GCA_015062045.1 Akkermansiaceae bacterium | reverse complement strand
CCCACCCCACATTACTGTGACGCAGTTGCCCTTGGCTATTTGATTCCGCCCTGTCAGCGGCTCATTGGGGACTCTCACCCCAGTTACGTGTCATGCCTGACGTACTACAAGAAAAACCCTTTCCGCGTATCACACGGAAAGGGCTTTTCTTAAATATTTTGCAGGGATTAGGGCTTCACCACGGAAGCAAGCACCACCGTGCCGTTGAACGGAGTCGTTACATCGGCAGGGAGCTCAACCTGAGACAAGCGGAAAGACTCACCCAGCTTGATGGCGCTGATGTCGCCGGAAATGCAGCAGGGGATATTCTTAACGGCGCACTTAACAGGCATCTCATGCACAATCTGGTGTACAACACCACCCATGCCCACACCCACGGGAGTACCCACAAGCTTAACGGCAACCTTGGTCTTAACCACGGTATCGGGGGTTACGGCCTCAAAATCCAGGTGCGTAGTAGCATCGGTCAGGAAGCAGCGCTGCACATCCTTAACCATTGCCAATACCTCGGAGCCATCGAGGTTGAGCTTAACGAGAACACTGTCGGAATCGGCAGCGTTGAGGAAAGCACGAACATCAGAAAGCTTAGCCTGAACATTGATGTTGCCCTCAACGGCAGGTCCGTAAATCACGCCGGGTACAAAGCCCTGAGCGCGCAGTGCATTGAGCTTACCGGTGCCGGTAACCTCGCGCTTCGTTACATTAAGTGTAAGAGTTGTCATAATGATGAAACGATGTTTTGAAATTGTGTTTATTGGAGTTCTTCCGACGTCGGTGCGCGGTATGTCACCCGCCGGGCTGGTCTCACCCTACCACAAGGCAAGGTGGGCGCAAAGAATGCCATTTTTGTTAAGAAATGTCAAGCGAAATTTCATAGCAATCAAAAAAAAGCATTGATTTTTCATAAAAAACTGATAGATTAACGGCAGCATGAGACGTTTATCCACCCTTTCCCTGCTCGGGCTTTGCTCCCTCTTGTTTGTATCTTGTCAAAACAGGTTACAATCGGAAAGCGGGCTGTATAATGTAGAGTTACAGCACAACATCAAAGTGCCGGTAAAAGGATATTGGACTTGGGGTAAAGGGAATCCTTATGCATCTCACCGCACGGGGCGTATCTACATACACCCCATGGATATTTCAAAAATCCGCAAGTCCGACCCTGAAGCAGCGCCCATTATGGCCATGCAAATGCAGGACTACCTAACGCAAGCCATTGCAGCAGCACTTCAAGAAGCCAATAAGGCAAATGGCACGGATTGGAGACTCACCGCGAATCCTGCGGAGGCAGATGTTTGCATTCACACGGCACTGGTAGATTTTCGGCGTCAGCGTCCGGCATTAAAAGCAATAAATGCCGTGGGTGGTACTTTGGTTGATATACCCGGTGTATCAAATGTCATAGGGTACGTGGCGAATGGGAACGTATCCATAGAATGCACCATGAGAGACACCCGCACAGGGCAGCTCCTGATGGCGTTCAAAGATGCTAACCGCAAAAAAATACGTTTGTACAGCAAACACGCCTACACCTACACTGGCAATGCGGATGCCAACCTTAAAGAATGGGCCGCAGTATTAGCAAGGGTGATACGTGCCTCTGCCCATGATAAATTGCACAACTCCACCTTTCAAAAACAAATAGAGGAAAAAAGCTACTGGGATGCCTTCTCCCAAAGAGCTTACCGAGAGATACCTGATTTGGAGGAAATAAATGCTTGGGAAGCCATTGAACCCTGAAGTCATACCGTTGGGACAACGCCTTATGGCGTATCTGCGTGCCCCCGGCTATGAGGCGCAGGATGCCTCGGCCATAGCCCGCGGCATGGGTATATGCTCCCGAGAGCGACCCGCACTGCGAGCTTTATTAAAAGAATGGCAGCAAAACGGTAAACTTGTACGGCTGAGGCAAGCGCGATTAGTGTTGCGTGCCGCGGCTGAGTCCCCGCTCATCGGTAAAATCAAGCAATTACCCAAGGGTAAATTATTATTCATCGCCAATACGGCAGGTCAGCAAGAGCTGCGTCGCTTATCGGATGACGCCTCTGCCGCCCTCATTGAATTACCTGTACAAGCGCATAGGGATGGCGGTGCTATGGATGGTGATACCGTGCGTGTGACGTTGAGACGCAATGCTCCACGCGCGTTCGGTCGGCGCAGGGGGAATCCTCAACAAACGGATTTAACGCTGGAGGTAAGGGTGGATGAAATTCTGGAGCGTCGCCGCGGCACATGGGTAGGCATTTATCGAGCCGGCGGCAGATACGGTTATTTGGAGGGGGATGGCAAAACAGCCCCTCAAAGAGTACGCATTACAGCCCCTGCACCACCTAACCTGCTCTCCGGCATGGCCATAACGGTCAACATTTTGAGTTACCCCATCGGCAAGATGGATGCCACCGGCACTGTGCAAAGCGTACTGGGATGGCCGGATGACACGGGGGTAGATATTACCACCATCATGCACCGTTATTCGCTTAGGGATACTTTTCCGCCGGAGGTGCTGAGCGAGTCTGAACAGCTTCCGCAAGCAATACCGGCAGAGGAATACACCCGCAGAGACGATTGGAGACAGCAGCATGTTTTCACCATAGACCCGGCTACGGCTCGTGATTATGATGATGCCATTAGTGTAACACCCCTCAGCAAAGACAGCTGGGAGCTGGCCGTCCATATTGCGGATGTCAGCTATTACGTAAAGCCGGGCAGTGCGTTGGATGCAGAGGCGCGCCTACGGGGCAATTCCACCTATTTGCCGGACCGCGTATTACCCATGTTACCACCTCGCCTGTGCGATGACCTCTGCTCTTTACGCGCCGGGGAGGACCGATTAACCAAACTGTGCCTTATGCGCATCAACCGCAAGGGCGAGGTATTCCGCGCAGAATTCCGCAACGCCGTCATCCGCTCTGCATGCAGGCTGGATTACGGCACCGCTTTGGCGGTTATTGAAGGGCGCGGTAGCAGCGGGTCTGAAACAACAGATGCCGCCCTGTTAGAGGCTCATAAACTGGCATGCATATTACGTAAACGCCGCATGGCTCAAGGAGCGCTCGATTTAGAGGTACCGGAGCTCAATTTAATTCTGAATAACCGGGGAGAGGTCACGGATATCGTTACAGAACGCAGTGATGCCGCGCACCAAATGATTGAGGAGTTTATGCTGGCAGCCAATGAGGCTGTAGCCCATAAGCTCACCGCCACGCTTACACCTGCTGTATACCGCGTGCATGAAGAGCCGGATCCCGCTAAACTTCAAAATTTTGCAGAACTGGCTCGCAGTTACGGCATAAAAGTAGGTAGCCTCAACTCTCGGGAAGAGCTCTGCCGCGTTGCATTGCAAATTCGCGGGCATGAGGATGAGCAGATACTGACTACCGCCTTGCTCCGCTCCATGATGCGCGCCCGCTATGCCACACAGCCCATGGGGCACTTTGGTTTGGCTAAATCGGACTACTGCCATTTTACCAGCCCCATACGCCGCTATGCAGACCTATTGGTACACCGCGGGTTTGACCGCTTGGTGTTCGGTAAAAATGCGAGTGTGCACCTGCCGCCTATGGGGCAACTCATTGCTACGGCAGAGCATATTTCTGAAACGGAGCGCAACTCTGCCGCTGCAGAAAACGAAGCGAAACAGACAAAACTGGCGCAATACCTGGCCAATGAGTGCAGCAATGACTCCCCCCGCGTTTGGACCGGCTTTATTACCGATGCCTATCCGCAGGGGGTGGCTGTAGAAGTACCCGTCCTGCAAATGAAAGGATTCGTTGGAGGGGAGGAGCTGGAGAACGCATACGGCAGCCGTTGGTATTTTGAACGCCATACCCGCCGATGGTCATCTACGGATGGCCAATACCTATTACCGGGCAGCGCGCTGCAACTCATCCCCTGCAATGTGGATACCGTTTCCCGCTTTGTTGATTTTCGACCTGCGGCGGCATCAAAAATCAAATCTTAACCCGGCTCGTATCTCGTGTAACCCGTATTTCGGCGCGCTCACCTTCGGGCAATGGCGTTCCCATTCATGGTGCACAGCAGGCTGAGCCGTTGAATTGCTGAACTGGTACCCAATCTCCAAACTGGTGTGGTCCGTTAATTGATAATTTAACCCGGCATAAGCTGCGTATTTGAAACCTAAGTCGCTTTCCTCTTGCTCCGGCTCACTGTAGTATTCATCGTCATACGGGTCATAGCGAAAATCCTGCGGGTAATAATCCAACGCCAACGTCTGAAAATCAAACCCGGCTTTAACACCTAATGCTAAAGATAACCGCTCCGTTACGGGTACTTGCAAGCGGTACCCCACCATCAACGCAAAGGTGGAGCGGTCATACTCATACGCAAAATAATGCGGGTGATGCCGTCCCGGCAACCATTGCTCCACATCATCACCGCCGCCACCTATGGTGAGCCCTATGGTTAATGCGTTGTAGTTATTTAAATAATATGCGTACTCCACATCAAATAAAATCATGTTTGTGTCGTACAGCTCTTTTTCGCCCTCCGTGCTGATGCCACCGCCTACATTTACAGCAAGTTGATGCACACTCCGCTCATCATTATATGTCTGCATGGTTATCTGCTCGGGGTATACGGCCCCCGCCTGCGGCGCCTCCGTTGCTCCTACTACACCACCCAGCATCCCAACCATTATTCCGATTGTTTTATTCATAGAATCTATATGTTTTTGATAAATATACACAAAACTCAACATCTTTACAAGTGTAAATAAAAACATTTTTGTCATTTTTCACTTAAACATATTGACAATTCCTATTAAAATGATATAAATAAACCAACAACCAAAAGGATAACTGATATGAAAAAAGCACTCATTATCACATTAATTGCAGCATTAGCCCCCGTGCTTCATGCCGACGAGCCGTACAACCACCCGCAAAGGCAAGTATTGCGAGCAGCCCGTAGTGGAGATGCCGCACTTAAAGCCCTACTGAAACAAGGGGTAAACATCAATGCAACCGACAACGATGGAGAGACGGCATTAATGGAGGCAGCAGACAGTCGCAATGCGGAGGCTGTACGCGTATTGATAGCCAATGGTGCCAATGTCAACGCAGCAGATGAGGATGGCGAAACAGCCCTCATGATTGCCGCAGATGAAGGCAACGTGGAAGCCGTGCGTATACTTATTGAGGCGGGTGCCGACCTTAACGCCCGAGACGAAGACGGCGAAACAGCATTGGACAAAGCGCTCGATGAACGCAACCACCAAGTAGCGGAACTGCTGCGCGCTGCCGGGGCCCGCTGATAGATGCAACTCCATGATTCCCCACGGCCCGACATTTTTGTCGGGCTGTTTTGCAACCTAACAATTTGAAAATTAGATTTGACGGAATGCACATGAGGGGGTATAAGTAAGGCCGCTAATAGAACACCCCTTGAGTAAAAAAATGAAAGAGATTATCATATACAACATCATTGCAGCGACACTGGCTGCTGCCGTATTAATACCATTGGCCGCCGCCTCAACAAACTCTTATGCCTCCCAAAAGGAAGAGGTATACCATGCAGCACGCGGCGGCGGTGACAAATTGCGTAGTATTCTGGCAGAAGGCATCAGTATCAACTCCATTGATGAAAGTGGCAGTACTGCCCTAATGGAGGCCGCAGAGCGTAATAAGGAAGAGATTGTACGCGTGTTGGTAAACAACGGTGCCAATGTGGACATGCAGAACGAGCAGGGCGAAACCGCCCTTATGATTGCCGCAGAGTCCGGGGCAACAGAAATCGTATCCCTTTTGTTGGATGCTAATGCAGACCCCGACATTCGAGACAGAAAAGGGGAAACCGCCCTGCAAAAGGCAGAGGAAAAAGGGCACAGTGATACCTCCGGCGTTATCGGTAGGGCCGGTGGGCATTGATGTTTAGCCAAAGCACCTTATGAGCGTTGCCAAATGGCTCCGTTTACATCGGTAGGCATGCGCCAATCCCCACGCGGAGAGAGCGCAATAGTGCCCACCTTGGGGCCATCCGGCACGCAGGTGCGCTTAAATTGCTGCGTAAAGAAGCGCCGCAGGAACATGCGCAGCGTGCTTTCAATCAAAGGCTCCTCATATTCTCCGGCAAAGGCATGCAAGGCTAATGCTTTCAACTTAGCAGGTTCTGCCCCATATTTAATGAAATGATAAAGGAAGAAATCATGCAAATCATACGGCCCGAGGATTTCCTCCGTCTTTTGATCAATCTTACCATCGTCAGAGGGCGGTAACAGCTCCGGGCTCACCGGGGTTGCATTAACATCCCTCAACACCTCTGCCAATGCGGGGGCTGATATGGTAGCGGTATATTCTATCAGACAACGAATCAGAGATTTGGGGATAGAGCAGTTGACCCCGTACATACTCATATGGTCTCCGTTGTAGGTTGCCCAACCGAGCGCAATTTCTGAGAGGTCGCCCGTACCCACCACCATGCCTCCGGTTTTATTGGCCAAGTTCATGAGCAATTTCGTTCTCTCACGCGCCTGCACGTTTTCGTAGGTATTGGTGCGCAAGGCGGGATCAAAATCCAGATCCTTGAAATGCAGTAAGCAGGCCTCCTTGATATTAACCTCTTTGAAAGTGCACCCCAAAAGCTGAATCATTTTAACGGCGTTGTTGTAAGTGCGGCCGGTGGTGCCGAAACCGGGCATGGTAATAGCTAAAATACAGTCATTGCTACGCCCGAGTAATTTACAGGCACGGTCACACACCAGCAAGGCTAAGGTGCTGTCCAACCCGCCGGATACCCCTATTACCAGTGTTTTTGCATAGGCACACTCTATACGCTTTGCTAACGCTGCGGCCTGTATGTTGAGGATTTCTTCACAACGGCTTGCAGCAATTTCCGGCTCCGGCACAAAGGGGCGCGGCGGTAAATAGGCATACTTCAAATCACAGCTCGGGGTAACAGCCGGGCACAGTATGCAGCGGGCTTGAGGCCACTCTGCCTGCATCAAATTATCACAAAAACTGCTCTCGCTCAGGCGTGCTGAGCTTAAACGCTGCATATCAATATCTGCATACACGATACTGAGCTCGCGCCCATAGGGAGCATTTTGCGCAGCAATGCGGCCATTCTCCGCAATCAGGGCATAGCCACCGCACACGCCGTCTTGCGTGCTTTCATGAACCCCGGCACCCACATGCACATACGCAGCAATACAGCTGCCACTACGTGCCGCAATGAGATTACGGTTATACTCACTACGCCCGGCTATGGATATTGCCGCAGACGGATTCAGTATAACGCGAGCCCCCTGCATTGCCAAACGGGTGGAGGGTGGCAACAGGGCCCCGGCATCATCACCAATCTCTATGCCGAACTTGAGCTCATCATTCAATTCAAAAATCAAATCGGTGCCAATGGGGATGCAAAAACAATTGCCGAACGCCCCCACCTCTGTATGGCTCATCATGGCCGCCGGAGAAAACTGGCGCCGCTCATAGCATTCTCTCTTGTTGGGTATAATACTCTTGGGAACAAATCCACGTACAAACCCGCCCTGCACCACGGCAGCCACATTGAACAGCTTGTCATCCAACAACATCGGCAAACCCACAATCGCTATAATGGGCAAATGAGCCGTTTCTTTGACAAAACGCGCTAACCCCTCCTCCGCAGCTTTTAATAATGCAGGCTGAAAAAACAAATCCGCACAAGAAGCAGAGGTAATACACAGCTCTGGAAAACACACTACGGCCGCCTCCTGCGCTGCCGCTTGTTCCGTTGCAGATATAAGCTCTGTTATATTGAATTCTACGTCCGCCACGCGCACGCGCGGAACCGCCGCAGCCAGTCTATGATAACCGTATGTGCTCATTTCACCGCCTATTCTGCCATAATCTCGCGAAAAGTCAATCAAAATACAGGCGGATTTTGTGTGCTAAAGCCCTTGCCACGCTTGGCTCTGTGTGGTAGAATACAGCCATGGCAAAGACAAGTAGCAAAGAGGTAGTGCGCGAACTGGTGGCCTTGATGACCGCTCATGGTGTAACCCGCTGTGTGTTGTGTCCGGGTAGCAGAAACGCCCCCATCTGTGCTACCCTGGAGGCTTGCGAAAATATAGAATGCAGACTTGTTACGGATGAACGCAGTGCCGGGTTCGTAGCCTGCGGCTGGGCTATGCAAGCACAGGCTGCTGTTGCTGTTTGTGTTACCTCCGGCTCTGCCGTATTAAATCTACACCCTGCTGTAGCGGAGGCATCCTACCGTAACATCCCGCTGTTGGTTATCTCCGCAGACAGGCCTGCGGAGTGGATTGGGCAGCAGGATGGGCAAACAATACCGCAACCGAATGTATTCGGCCCCTTGGTTCGTATGAGTGCAGCGCTGCCGGAATATGACCCTGAGGGATGGTACACAAACAGATTAATTAATGAGGCACTGCTGGAGCTCACTCACCGTGGCGGAGGCCCCGTTCATATCAACGTACCGCTTTGTGAGCCCCTGTTTGATACAACGGATACCCCCCTGCCCATGCCACGCGTTATACGCCGTACCGAGCTGGCACACATGACAGCAGATGAAGAACAAGAGCTGCTGGAAATTACGGCTGTATTACCCCGCCGCATGATTTTGATGGGGCAAATGGACAAAACCCAGAATTTTCCGATAGAGTTGACGGAAGATCACAGTTTTGCTTTGGTGGGGGAGCACCTCAGCAATTGCCCCACGGCAGATTGCACACGGCCTGACACCCTGATTGGCCCTGACAGCGAGTTTCCGGATATTCCCTCACCGGATTTGCTGATTACCATGGGGGGGGATATTATCTCCAAACGGATGAAACGCATGTTGCGACAAAACCCGCCCACCGAGCATTGGCATTTGAGCGCAGACGGCAAGGTGTGTGATACATTTTGCTGTCTTACCCGCATTATTGAGGGAGATATCAGTGAATTACTGGAGCTGTTGGGTGCATTTGCAGAGGAAGGGGATGAAAGCTACCGCCGCTTATGGCTTACCGCCCCCGCAGAGTTTAAAGCACCGTATTGCGGCATGAGCTTGGTGGGTGATGTATTAACCGCCCTGCCCGAGCAAAGCGTGTTGCACCTGGGCAACAGCTCTGCCGTGCGCTATGCGCGGCTCTTCCCCATACCGCAGGGCGTGCAGGTAGAGTGTAATCGCGGTGTAAACGGTATAGAAGGCTCTTTATCCACCGCCTTGAGCTACGCCATGGGGGATTCTCGCCCGCAGTTCCTCATCATCGGGGATCTGAGCTTCTTTTACGACATGAATGCCTTATGGCTAAACGGCATCACTGCCAATATGCGCATTCTGCTACTCAACAACGGCTGCGGGGGCATCTTCTCAACCATTGGCGCACCGAATTGTGATTGCGTTAACGGCCCGCATGAGGCCACGGCAGAGGCATGGGCAACAGACCGCGGGTTTGAGTACCACAGCGTCAGCAATGCAGAGGATTGGGCTACTGCGCTGGATGCCCTCTTGAATCACCACAAACGCCCCGTGTTGGTGGAGGCCTTTACCGACAGTGAAAAAGATGCGCAAATCTTAAAAAACTTTTACAAAGAACATTGATTATGAAAAGAGAGTGGAAAACCATCAAGCAATACGAGGAGATTCTTTTTGAGCAATACGGCGGCATAGCCCGCATTACCATCAACCGAGAGAGATATCGCAACGCCTTTACGCCGCTTACCACGGCAGAAATGAGCGATGCCCTGCGCCTGTGCCGTGAAATGCAGGATGTTTGTGTTGTCGTGCTTACCGGAGCCGGCGAGGTCGCTTTCTGTGCCGGTGGAGACATGAATGTAAAAGGCTACGGCGGCTATGTAGACCAACAGGGTATCCCCCGCCTCTCCGTATTGGATGTACAAAAACAAATCCGCTCCCTGCCCAAACCCGTGATTGCAGCTGTTAACGGCTTTGCCATAGGTGGCGGGCATGTATTGCATGTGGTGTGTGACCTTTCCATCGCCTCTCAAAACGCCGTATTCGGGCAAACGGGCCCCCGTGTCGGCAGTTTTGATGCAGGGTTCGGCTCCTCATACATGGCCCGATGCATCGGACAAAAGAAAACGCGCGAAATCTGGTTTCTGTGCCGTAAATACAACGCACAAGAGGCCTTGGAGATGGGATTGGTCAACAAAGTTGTACCCTTGGAACAGCTGGAGGATGAATATGTGCAATGGGCAGAGGAAATGATGCAGCACTCCCCCATTGCCTTGCGCATGATAAAAGCCGGGCTGAATGCCGAGCTCGACGGGCAAGCCGGCATCCAAGAATTGGCGGGGGATGCCACCATGCTCTTTTACATGTGCGATGAAGCACACGAAGGCTCACGCGCATTCTTGGAGAAACGCAAGCCGGACTTCTCGAAATATCCCAAGATGCCCTGATGCAGTTCATCGACACAGCTCCGCTGTTTCAGTTCCCGTTGCACATTGCTCTGCGGTGGCAGCAGCGGGTGCTGCATTTTCGCACTCCGGCAACAACATCCCGCGGTGCATTATCGCAACGCTGCACCTTCATTATTGAGGCAGCATGCGCAAATGGCACAGGGTATGGAGAATGCTGTGTCATGCCCGGTCTGCTGCCGGAACTTACGGAGCCGCAATTACAATATTGGTGTGAGCAGGTAGAACGGCAACAATCGCTCCGCTGCTTGTCAAAGGCGCCATCCCCCATTCGTTTCGGGCTGGAAACCGCTGTGATAGCAGCCTTAAACGGAGGGCTGAGCAGATGGAACACCCCCTTTTCCCGAGGTGAGGAGGGTATCCCCATTCATGGTCTCATTTGGATGGCAGATATCGACACCATGCTCCGCAAGATGCACGATGCCATTCGGCAAGGGTTTACGTGCCTTAAAATGAAAGAGGGTGCACACCCCTTTGAGCAAGAATTGCAAATGCTGAATGAAGCACACAGAGCTTTTCCCGGGGCAGAGATTCGTGTGGATGCTAACGGTGCTTTTAACGCAGAAAATGCTTTAGCCAAACTGGAAGCTTTAGCCAATTCGGGCATCAGCTGTATTGAGCAACCAATCCCCCCGCAACAATGGCAGCACATGGCAGAGCTTTGCAGGCAAAGCCCCTTGCCCATTGCCTTGGATGAGGAGTTAATACACACCCACAACGCAGAGATGCTGCTGGATACTTTGCAACCGCAAGCCATTGTCATTAAACCGTCTCTGCACGGTGGGCTTTTAGCCGCAGAAACCTGGGCAAAGGCAGCGGCGGAGCGTCACATTGCCTGGTGGGTTAACTCCGCGCTTGAGAGCCGCATAGGCCTTACGGCATTGGCGGAGTGGTGTGGTTACGCAGCACCACGCACCCTGCAAGGTTTGGGCACGGGTAAATTGTTTTACGATGATATGCCCGCTGCCGTACAATTAGCGGGTACAGAGCTCCGGTTTCAATTAAACCAGGTCTCGGGGGCATAAAGTAATACACCCAACAGTGCCGGTATAGCCATGGCCGGCCAGCTGACGGCTTGCCATACATTCTCTTTCAACCGGAATCGCAATCTGCTCAGTATATGCAAGCATGCCGCAGCCAAACATATCGCCCCGAAAAAATGATGCTCGTAAATGCTGACATGATGTGACAACACCATATAAGCACATGGTATAAACAACACCACTAAACCTGCCTGTACATAATGAACGGAGCGCACCACTGCCTCCCCGCTCAACGGCTTATATCGCTCCACATTGAATAATAAAAACAAACAAATCAAACACCACAGGTGAGAGTTTGCCAATATTTGTAACGGTGCATACACAAACCCGTAGAAATACGCCGGCACAGCACAGGCAAACACAAAAGCCGCAGCCGTAACCAGCTCCCTGAAGTATGGTATCTTTTTCAGTAAAAGCGCATGCTTCAGCATAATCACCACCATCGGGATGGTGAAAAACGCTATCAAATACTGCCCCACATTAAAAAACAACAACCAAAGGGTGGTCAACAACACACACAAAGCCACCAGCAACATAGGGAACACGTGCCCCCTGTAATACTCTGCATACGGCACATCAGCTCTTCCTAACAAAGCCCGCAGCACCCGTGTTGTCAACGTATAGCACCATACCATACCAAACAATAGGAGCAACGGACCGAACGTCAATAACGATATGCCGAACAGTGCCGCTATCATGACACCCCAGCAAAGTGCAACCACCGCAACATCCACCCCCCACAAATAGGGGAGCATCCACCACGGTTTAATCATTTTCTGTTCAATTGCACTCAACGCTTACAGTGTGCCTGCTACTCTCCGCTTTGGCAAGCTTATAGGCTGTCATTCTCTGGTTATTTATTCCGCCACCTATCCAGCGGAGACTCCGAGATATTAATAACACAATAAAGTCACGATTTATACTTGCCATATCATACCACCATGCTATATAATCGCGCGCATGGAATGGGATAACACATTTATGGCTCTGCTGAGAGATTCAGTGGCTCGCTTTCACGAGCAGCCGAATACTCCGGCATCCGCGTTTTTCCTTCCTGCTGAATGTGAGTTTCTTGCAGAGATTGGCTACAAACCTGCTGAGATGTATGCCTATGTGAGAGATTATGCCACATTGGGGGATCCGTCTCCATCCACCATTTTGTTAATAGCCGCAACGCGGCGGTGTTTCTTTGTAACGTCTCAGCGCGGCATATTCGGCAACGCTCAACCTATAACGGAGGCAGATTTACCCTCGGAGGAGGACGATTTTCAGGAGATTAAATATCTACCGCGAATCATGCGCAAGGCAGAAGCCAAATTGCACGGCACCCTCGGGGATGACTTAATGTTCTACTGCGCGAAAGACCGTGAGTTTTTGAGAACACACGGCGATATTCACCCAGCGGATTTTCTGCACCTTACCTGGGCAGCACATGGTGACCGTCAACGCATTATCACAACAGTTATCAATGCCATTAACGCGGCACGCAAAAAGAACCCGAGCAAAAAAATGCCGGAGGTACCCAGAGCCGTGCAAAAAGAACTGCCGTTAGACTGATTTTACCCCATCCACCCATGAAACGAGAAGCTCCCCCCACAGAACATGTAACGACAGAGCCTCAGCGCTTGGCGCTGGAAGCCATGTCTCAGGATTTAGTTAAAAAGCTCAACTGCATGGTAGCGGAGCAAGAGACCCGAGCCAGGGAATTTGCGGCACACCAGCATTCCTTGTCCTCTCTGCCGGTACAAACGCCCCCTGTTGCGACAGCTCCTACTCGTCATAAGCCTAAACAAAAGCATTATCACAGGCAAACGCCCCCGCAGCCACCTGCATATACCCCGCCCACCTACACGCAGACAAATCAAACGCCTGAGCCCATCTATACGGATACTTATTTACCCCCCGTTCCGTCCGCTGCCCCTACCCCACGCAAGAAAGCCCCTACGGTTATCGGCGGCAGAAAGAAAAAGGAAGAGGAAGGCATAGGTGTCGGCACCATCATCACAGTTATCTTCATTGTCTTCATTCTCATGTCCAGAGGATGTTCATAATTTTACACACACTATTCGTTATATGACCCGAAACACCATAACAGCACTGGCTCTCAGTCTATGCGCCGCAGGATTGGTATTGACCTCCTGCTCAGACGCAGAAAAGAACAGTGCCACAGCGCAGGAACGCACCGTTAAGGTATTTCCCATCCAAAAGAAAACCGTTACAGACACCGGCGTATGGATGGGGTATCTTCGCGGCGTGCAAGATACAGATCTTTATCCGAGAGTCACGGGCTTTATCGTTTCATACAAAGAAGGCCAATATGTGGAGGAAGGTGAGGTCATTTACCAGATAGACCCCAAGCCTTTTGAAGCAGACTTGGCACGTGCACAGGCTAATCTGGAAGCAGCCAAAGCCTCCTTAGAGCAAGCTACTGTAACTAAAGAGCAAATCCAATTGGATGTTGAACGCTACGAGCAGCTTTCAAAAACAGGGGCTGTATCTGATAAGCAATTGACAGATGCCCAGCACAATTTAAGTGCGGCTAAAGCCAAGGTGGATGCCTGCCTGGCAGATATCAAACAGCAGGAAGCCGCCGTTATGTCCGCAGAAATCAACCTGGACTACGCTGCGGTAAAAGCTCCGTATGCAGGTTTTGTCGGCACCTCCAACATCTCTGTGGGCGCGTTGGTCAGCCCTGCTACCAAGCTGGGTAACATTACCTCCAACGGGCCGCTGAGAGTAGACTTCTCCATCAATAGTGATGCCTTGCTGGATTCCTTCAAGAAATATGGTCAGGTAGAGTCCGGCAAGCAGGACCCCAACCTTCAAAACGCCTCCCCGCAGTTTGAGTTGCTTTTGGAGGACGGCTCTGTCTACGAGCACAAGGGTAAATTGCTTTCCATGAACAGCAAAGTGGATACCACGGGCCTTATTGACATTGTGGGTGAAGTTGACAATACCGAGCGCAAATTGCGAGGTGGTATGAAAATTAATGTGCGCATTCCGCTTGAAGAAAGGGAAGCCTTGTTAGTGCCGGAAAGCGCCATCCGCAGCGTCATGCGTAACAACTTCATTCTGATAGTGGATAAGCAGAATGTGCCGCACTCTCTGCCCGTAACCATTGAAGGCAGCTATGAGGTTGAGGTGGAAGAAAGCAATGGCTACAAATCCACCCAAAAGCTTATTGCGGTAACCGGTTATAACGACAAATCACTTACAGAGTCGTTCAAATCTTTCGGTTATGAAGATGCAAGCCAAGTACCCGTAGTGGCAGATGCCGATAACGGCGTGCTGGCTATGAATATCTCCTCCGCAAACTCTCGCCTCTCTCAAACGAAGAAAGAGATGGAGGACGCCCTGAAGGAACAGGAAGATAGCCTGCTGAGCACCATTCTCGTCAGCGTGGGGCTGGAGGACAAACTGCCCTCCCCCGACACCGTAAAGCCCGCAACCATCAAAACGGAGGCTCTTACCTTTAAGCCGGTAGAGGTTGACCCGGCAACCCTGCATAAAAAGCCGGATATGAGCATTAAGGCCACGCAACCGCCTGTGCCCGTTAAGGTAACAAAGCTGATACAAAGAGACATAAGCGTGCCGATGGACTGGTATGGCACCTTGCGAGGCAAGGAAGAGACGGAGATTCGCCCGCAAATCAACGGGTTCCTCCTCAAGCAGCATTTCCGCAACGGCACCATTGTAAACAAGGATGATGTGCTCTTTACCATAGACCCTGCCCCGTATGAGGCGGCTCTTGCACAGGCAAAAGCCAACTTAGATGCCGCCATTGCACAAAAAGAGGCGGCAACCGTAGAGCTGAGTAAAGCGCAAAGCGACTTGGAGCGCTACACCAAGGCCAACGAAACCACCCACGGCGCCGTAGCAGAAAAAGATATTACGGATGCCCGCAGTGCCGTACAAACCAAAACGGCAGCATTACGCAAGGCTGATGCCACCATTGAGCAGATGAAGGCAGCTGTTCAAACGGCAGAAATTAACCTGGGATACACCACCATTAAAGCACCGTTTAAGGGTAGAGCCGGCATCAGCAAGCCGTCCATCGGCTCTTTGGTAAGCCCCACAAACGCTGAGGCGTTGGTAACACTTTCCTCTGTGGACCCCATTCGAGTGGATTTTCAGGTAAGCGGCAGAGATGCCCTCAAAATCAGCGATAAGGTAGGCAAGAACAATCCTAACGGCGGCATGGAGTTTGACATCCTGCTGGAGGACGGCTCAGTATACCCCGCTAAGGGCAAGATTGTTTCCCCGGATAACGTGGTGAAAAAGAGCACCGGCACCTTCGGCATTATCGGCGAGGTTGCCAACGTAACCAACGGCCTGCGCAGTGGTATGCCGGTAACAGTACGCGCCGGGCTGGATGAGCGCAAGGGCGCATTCCTGGTTCCGGCCCGTGCCCCGATGAACGCACAGGGTATGGATATTATCCTTTTAGTCGGTCCGGATGGCGCCCCAAGTGCCCTGCCGATTAAACGCGGCCCCTTGGTAGCCCTGCCCGTAACGGGCGCAGATGGCAAGGAAGTGATACAACCCATGCAAATTGTGGAGTTTAATCCCGCAATCCTGCAACAAATGGGTTACACAGACCCCTCACAAGTGCAAGTTGTGGTGGAAGGTACTATACCGGCAGCCATGGCTATGCAAAAGAACATGCAAGTCAACGGGCGTGGCAACAAGCTTGCACCGCGGGATTTCATATACTCTGCACCCAAAACGGTAGAACCCTCCGTCACGGCAGATAAGTCTCCCGTACCCACTCTTAACAAATTCTGATACCTGAGCCATTATGTCCCCATTCTTCATTAAACACCCGATTATCGCCGGCGTTATCTCCATTGTGACGACCATGCTGGGCATCATCTGCATGCTCGGCTTGCCGATTTCACAATACCCCGACATTGCTCCGGTAACGATTAACCTGAGTGCATCTTACCCCGGTGCTAACGCTCAAGAGGTAGCGGACTCCGTAGCTACCCCCATTGAGTTGCAGCTCTCCGGTATTCAGGGCATGGACTACATCAACTCCACGTCCTCCAACAACGGTAGCTGCTCTCTCAATGTGATCTTTGAGCCCGGTACGGATGCTAACACCAACCAGCAGCTCACCTATATGAAATACAGCCAGGCAACATCCCAGTTGCCCAACGTTGTATCTCAAATGGGTATCACCATTAAGCAGTCCTCCGGTTTGCCGATGATGCTTTACGCCATCGACTCACCCGAAGGGTTCTTTAACCCCATTGACCTTACCGGTTACGCCTACCTGAACTTGGTGGATCCCGCCAAACGTGTGGAAGGCGTGGGCGACGTCATGGTGTTCGGTGGTCGTTATGCCGTGCGTATTTGGCTGGACTCCGAAAAAATGGCACAAAAGAACATTTCCGTTGATCAAGTATACAATGCCGTCAACTCACAGAACGCCATTAACCCCGGTGGTGCTGTGGGTGCAGAACCCATGCCCGATGGCCAGGAGTTTACCTATACCATCCGCAACAAGGGCCGCATGGAGAGCATAGATGAGTTCAAGGATATCATTGTTCATCAAAGCGGCACGCAATCCGTACGCCTTAAGGATGTTGCCAAAATTGAACTTGGTTCTCAAAGCTATTCTCTGGCGGGTCGAATCGGCCAGTCGGATGTAGGCCACAGCCGCCCCGGCACGGTGTTAGCCATTTATCAGGCGGCAGATGCCAACGCACTTGAAACCGTTGCCCGCCTCAGAGAACTCTTTAAACAAAAAGAGGCCATTATGCCGGAAGGCATGCGCGGTTTCGTTGCTTTGGATACCACAACGTCCGTAAGCGACTCAATTGATGAAATTATCCACACCCTGTTTGAGGCTCTGGTACTGGTAGCCTTTGTGGTGTTCTTATTCTTGCAGGGTTGGCGTGCCACGTTAATTCCGCTTATTGCTGTGCCGGTATCACTGGTCACCACCTTCTGCTTCTTCCCGATTTTAGGTTTCTCCCTCAACACCATCTGTCTTTTGGGCATGGTGCTGGCCATTGGTTTGGTGGTGGACGATGCCATTGTGGTGGTGGAAGCCGTGGAGGCCCACATGGAGAACGGCATGAACGCCCGAGAAGCCACCTTTGCCGCCATGAAAGAGGTGAGTGGCCCCGTGGTCGCCATTGCCTTGGTGCTGGCAGCCGTATTCCTGCCATCCGTGCTGTTGCCGGGTATCACGGGTACCTTGTTCCAGCAATTTGCGGTTACCATTGCCATCTCCATGTTGATATCGGCCTTCAACGCATTGACGCTTTCCCCCGCGCTCTCTGCCTTGATGCTTAAGCCCAAGAAAGAGCACAAATCCCTGCTCACACCGTTCTACAACGGCTTTAACAAGGTATATGATAAGGTGGCAGGTGTGTTCGCCTCCTGCTGCGGTTTCCTTTGCCGCAATCTCACCATTGCCATGACCGCCCTTGTAGGCTTGGGTGTACTGATTATCCCCACGGCCAAGCAGGTTCCCGGCGGGTTCTTGCCTGCGGAAGACCAGGGATTCCTCATTGCCGGTGTTATCATGAATCCCGGTGTATCCCTGCAGCGCCTCGTGGAGCAAAGCCCCATTGTTGAAAAGACCTTGCTGGCGGATCCCGCTACGGATACCGTGGTATCCATCATCGGTATGAACTTGGTTATCGGTGTGCAGACAACCAACGCCATGACCTACTTTGTGAAGCTCAAGGACTTTGAGGACCGCCCCGAAATGGAAAACGGCGAAAAGCCCACCGCCAACGACCTGCTAAAGCGCATGAACGCCGCTTTGGCCACATGCGGTGTGGATGGCATGGTGTTCATGACAACACCGCCCGCTATTCCCGGTGTAGGTACGGGTAACGACATCTCCTTTGTGCTGGAAGACCTTGAAGGCCAAGGTGTGGCCACCCTGTATAAAGAGGTAAAGAAACTGGAGGCTGCCCTCAACGCACACCCCGCCATTGAACTTGCCAGCGACATGATGCTGCCGGCAGTACCGCAAAAGAGCATTGCCATTGACAAGGAAAAATGCTTGGCTCAGGGTGTCAACTATGCTTCTGCCAATGCCCTGCTGCAGTGCTTCAACGGCTCACGGTTCGTGAACTACTACACACAGTTCGGCCAGCAATGGCAAGTGTACATGCAGGCAGACGGCGTGCACCGTGTCAATACGGACCAAATTGCCAACTTCTACATCACCAACGCCAAGGGCGAGCAGGTGCCGTTGGATACACTGGTAGCTATCTCCGATATTGCAGATACGGAGTTCGTGCTTCACAACAGTAACTACAACGCCGGCAGAATCACCGTAAAACCCGCAGCAGGCTATTCCTCTGCTCAAGCCATGGCTGCCATTGAAGAGGTGTTTGCCGAATCCATGGACGTTACAAAGTTTGCCATGGAATACGTGGATATGAGCTTCCAGGAGAAAAAAGTGCAAGATGGCCTCGGCCTCGGTACCATCTTTACGCTCTCCGGTGTGTTCGCCTTCCTCATCATGGCGGCATTGTACGAGAAATGGACTCTGCCCATCGCCATTTTCCTCTCCGTACCCATTGCGGTATTGGGGGCATTTGTCGGGTTGTGGATGTTCGGGCTTACCTTGGACATTTACGCCCAGATCGGTTTGGTGATGTTGGTGGGTCTTGCAGCAAAGAACGCCATTTTGATTGTGGAGTTTGCCGTTTTGCAGATGGAGCGTGGGCAATCGTTGATTGACGCAGCCGTTACCGCAGCACGCATGCGACTCCGCCCCATTTTGATGACCTCATTTGCTTTCATTTTGGGGTGCGTACCTTTGCTCACGGCAGAAGGTGCCGGTGCCTTGGCGCGTAACGCCATCGGCGTGGTGGTGGTTGTGGGTATGAGTGTGGCATCCCTTATCGGCGTGTTCTTCATCCCCTGCTCCTTCGTCTTTGTGATGAAACTCTTCCGCAGTAAGATTGAAAAGGCGGAGCATGGTGCAGACCCTGATGAGGTGAGTGCCTATGCCAAGTTAGAGGCATCCGAGCATAACTGAAGCACCATAAATTAATTTAAAGGCGGCTTCTCTTCCCCCGGCGGAGGAGAAGCCGTTTTTATGGCAACCTGCAAGCTTGACGCCACCCCTGCCATGTGGTATAAGAGTGGCAATTACGCCGTTATATGAAAGACCAACTGTATGTATACGATTGTCTGACCGGCAAATTGCGTGTTTCCAATGGTGATTTTATGGCTGTTGGTGCAGGCAAGCAGAACACTTTCCGCATTCGTGCACAAGCGGAAAGCGCAGGCGTATTTGCCCAAAGAAACGGCACATGCAGGTTTTTCCCGCATAATAAAATCAACAGCTATTCCATTAACGGCAACCGCAGTGCCGGCACGGCTCATATTAAGCCCGAGCGTTTTTACCTGTTTGTGCTAAGCGGCGGCTGCTTTATTGCCTGGTACGGCAACGATGACTCCCGCCCCGACTTCGGCAACTTTGATGCAGATTGTTGGTATACCTATAATCCGCAATCGGATGCCTGGAGTGCAGAAATTGACTTTTGCACCCTGCTTAAAACACTAGATCAATATGATGACTGCGTGCTGGCCACCTTTTATGGGCTGGACCACAACGCTTACCGCTTAAAAGACCTCAAAGAAGTTGCCGAGTTCATGCGTAAAAAAGACGGGAATAACATCGTTGTTCCCTATACGGAAAAACGCAAAAAAAACTCCTTCTGCTGCACCTATTGTTATCACACTTTTGCACCGGAGCAAGCAAAAGCCATTGCCACGCATCCCAACCTGTTGGGTGATACGATATTGGGGGAGCGCTGCATGAAACGCTTTTCACCGACTCAATACTCGGCAGACAAACATCCCCTGGACGAAATGGGCTCCGCATGCCACGAGTATGCCTGCCCTGCGTGTCACCACAAATTACCGCCTTTTTACGAAAAAACGCAGCATCACCGCATTGCCATTGTCGGGACGGAATCTGCCGGCAAAGCCTACTACATGGCAGCCTTGGTGCACCAGTTGGAGCGTGATTTGCCCCGCCATTTCGGTATCCCGTTCAGGGATGCAGACCCCGAGCAGAACGCCGCGCTCAATAACATGCGCATACGCGTCTTTTATTCAGATACGGCAGAAGAATTCCGCGAGGGTCGTGGGTTTCTCACAGAAAGAATACGCAGTAAGGTATGGAAAAACGGCGAGTATGCAGATTTGCCGCGTCCCTTCACCTATACGCTGAACAAGGATAACGCCTCTCACTCTCCCGTATTTTACCACGCCACTCTCTCCGTTGATGAAAAAGAAGATCAGGAGATTCTGAAGCACGCAGAAACCATTTTCTTTTTGTTCGACCCCTCGCAAGACCCCTCCTTCTTGGACGTTATCAGAGATTATCATGCAGAGGCACACAGATTCCGCAACCGCAGTATCTGCAAACAATCGCTTTTATTGACGAATATTGAGTTATATCTGCGTAAGACCCTGAATTTACCACCGGGTACTAAAACGGATATTCCCATAGCCTTCATCATAACCAAGAGCGATTTGTGGAGCGACCTGCTGGGGCCGGAACCCCTGCTGCCCGGTATCAGAAACAGCACTCTCAAGGTAAACAATATTCGCGCAAACTCCGCGCGTTTGAGGGATTTATTGTTCCGACTCACGCCGGAATTATGCTCGAATGTTGAAGCTATTTCCGACAAGGTGTGTTATTTTGCAGTTTCCTCATTCGGTACCATGCCGGAGGAAATAGAAGACGCCCTGACCGCAGAAAGATTCATTGCCCCGGTCGGCGGCAAATTAACCCCCGCACATGTAACAGACCCTGTTTTGTGGTTTTTATCACATGCCGCCCCGGCACTGTTTACAGATGCTTAATTGAGTAGCGTTATGTCATATCAACTAATCAGCGCGTGCGGAGAAAAAGGGCAAGCAAAAACACTTGCCGTATCCCCCGGCATGGACCCCGAGCTGCGCTCTGCCATAGAGAGCCTGAGTGACACATTGCTCGCCGGGGTGCCTTGCTCCACAACGGCTCATTTTTGCTACCACATAACAGGGCGTTACCATGTGCTCACCGCATTAAGCTGTAACATACACCACTTAATCCTCACCCCGGATGAAGTGGAAACCCTGCAAAAAAACAGCACGCGCCCCACGCCTGCCGGTATTATTGCAGCATTGGATAACGTGCTATTCTGGCAACACAGTGCAGAAAGCGCCGGACTCATAACCCCGGGGGAACCTCGCATGACGGCCTCCCAACTGCCGGATGCCTCCGCCCAACAGACATGGAAAGAGCTTACCGGGCACAAAAGCAATGCTACCTTGTTGCTTGCACCACCGTACAACGGGGCCTGCATCATTGCTCTGCCTCAACAAATCTCTGTCAACCGCCTTTTGCTGCTGTTAAATGAAAGCATGTGGTTGTCCGCCTCCCGAGGCTGGGGAAGAACTTTCCGCACGTTCTCCGGGGCTGCTGTAAACCAAGATGAGGAGGTAGAAATCACGGTAGCGCCAATCAGCAGTATAGATACCGCATCTATACCCGTACTCATGTTAAAGAGCAGCATGACTCCGCCACGCACGGAGCCTGCGGCTCCGCAAAGCTCCGTTATAGGTATTGGCACCGTGCCACCCCCGCCCGAGCCCAAACAAGCGCCCATTATACAACCACCGGACTTGACGGCCGAACCATATAAGTATACAGAAGCACCGGACTACGAAACCTTTGATATACGCCCCCCGCTCAGCAGACGCGTGAGGTCTTGGCGTTATATCATCGGGTTGTTACTGCTTACCGTTGTTGTGTATGGATTAGTGAGCAATTTTGTAGATTTGGCAGCGGCACCCGTAAATGATGAGGAGGTCATGAACACGAAATCGCATCTCCCGATTCAGGAGTTTGCCACTATCGTTCATAAAGGGAAACCCGCAGATGAGCAACTGTGCCGCTTGCAAAACATGATTAATCCGGATGAGAGTGAGGCTCACAAAGTTCTTTATGAAAGCATTGGTATATTAACCGGGGATATCAATGAGGCAGAGGGGCATGCAGATAATCTGCTTTATCTGCTCACTCATGCCCCGGAGTTAACGTTGTCTGAAACAGAATTGTGCAAATACTATTTAATGTTGGCTACACAGAGTTACCCGCATGATGAATGGATTGCGCACAATACGAAAGCACCGGCATTGCGCAGGTGGCATGTTTTATTTAAAAAATTCCCCCTCCTCAAGGTAGAATTGAAAAAAGATACCGGGCTCAATCATCACTTGACACCCATTATTCAAAAATTACACTAAGTTATGGATGAGCAAATACAGCGATATCTGAAACGTGTGGCTCTCGCCGGGCGCATGGATGAGCTGCGCGAACTCTTAGCAGAATACATCGAAAACAACCCGCAGGATATTGAGGCTAAAGCAGAAATGCAACGCTTGCAAAATGGGCAACCCATGAGATTGCTGCTACCGGCAGCAGAGAGACGAAAAGCCCATGCGGAGGATGCGCTGAAAGCTCTGGAGTGGATGATGGATGACCACCCCGTGGCCGCCATTAAATTGTGTAATAAAGATGAGTTGGAGCAACTGCTCTTTAAGCTGGAGGCCCACCGACAAACGTTAAAAAAAGCCGGTGAGCAATTACCGGATGCGGCTCAACAATATAGAAACGCCCTCAAAGCCCGCATAGGAGCCCTGCATGGCAGAGCCTCCCGCAAATGGGCAAAGAGAATCATCATTACAGCTGCTGCCGTTACAGCCACAGGGGCTATCTGGTACAGTATGGATTACCGAGCCCATGCTCGCTACCGGGATTTAAAAGAGGCGCTTTCTGCCCCCATCTACGAGCGCGTTTTGGAAAGCAAGCGCGCCGCAGAGAGCAATATCAACTGTTTTTTTTGTGAGGATTTATCTGCAACCATTGACCAAGCGGAGCAATGGCTTGAGCAGCAGGAAAAGCAATATAAAAAGCTTGATACCACACTATCCCGCTTAGAATCTCGCAAAAAAACGCTTACCTCTTTAAACCCGGCGGAGATTTTGGAGCTTGAAAACGGCATAGATCAATCCCAACGCGGCAGAGACCATTTGCTGAAACGCTGGCAAAATATATGCAAGCGAGAGTACGCTGAGCTCAGGGCGCACAAAGCCGCCATCTTACAACAACTGGAACAACCTATACCCATGCCTCCGGTGCTCAGCGGAGACTTTCAGGCAGATACCGACAACTTGCAGGCGCATGAAGAAACGCTGCGCCACAGGTTAAAAGAGATGAAGGCGGTTATAAGCCTATACGATATTTCCACCCACATATGTGACCCTATTGAGGCTGAAATAGGCAAGATTAACCATACGCTCCAATCCATTAAACAATTGAGTTATCAGCTGAGCAGGCTCCCCGAACACCGCAGCTATGCGGCCTATTGCCGTGCCGTCAGGCAACTCAACTGTGCTCATTATCCGCAAGCAAACAACTTATTACAAATACAAGAACTGCTGCCTACGTTGGAAAGCGTAACCTACCACTTTTCTGCCCCTGCGGGAGATATATCCGCAGATTTGTTATCGGCTGCCGAGCAGGTATTGGTTCACGGTGCGCCAAGCTTTTCACAAAAATTCCCGGCAGACCAAACCGTCTTACAACTACCGGCGGATCTTTTCACCGCACCGTCTTACAATGAAAAAGTGTATGTGTTAAACGTATCTGACACGGAGACGTGGTACAGCACCATTCGCCCTGAGATTGATAAGACAAACTTTATCACCTACCGTCGCAGCTCTGTAGACCCACGCTTTTCCCCGGAAAACAACTACAAGGAGTTTCAGAATGACGACACCTACCGATTAACGGAAATTGATGCCACGAACCTGCTGAGAGATTTAAAGCTGGAGCACAACTCCTTTTTCCTTCATCAAAATATCCCTCAATTATTAACACGTGTACTGAATTATCAGGGGGGCAAGCACCCGGCACTGGCGCAGGCGTATCTTTACCTTTGCCTGCTGAAAATTACGGATGCGCACCCCTACCCGCTGCTGAGCGGTGTGCGCTTTTCCCCCACCTTAAAAGCACACTCAGCGTCCTTTATAGAGCTGTTGCGCCGCAGCAAAATCAACCTGCGCCCCGGCTGCTGGCTGAGTACGGATGCTGCTGTTGCCCGTGCTGAGCAAGCTTTTGCAGACTGGTTCCGCACGAACCGCGGGCATGACTATGCTGCTGAAATGGCAGAGAACTTCCGCAAAACTTATTCCGCATCTGCCATATTTTGTGGTTATATCAATGAAAAGCATCGCCCCGTATACTTTAAAACGCCCAAAAAGGGAGCTGCTGTGTTGTATGTAAGCGCAGCGGGGCTTACACAAGATGAGACACAAGCCCTGCCCCTATCCCCCATATTTACGGATAGAAACACCCAATAATGAGAATCGCCCTGCTATCAGACGTGCATGACAACACAGCCAACCTGCTACTTGCCTTACAACAAGCGGCAGAGATGGGTTGCAGCCGCCTCTTCTATATGGGCGACATTGTGGAAACTCGCACCCTGCACCTTTTACTGGAGGAATGGGCACGCCCCGCAGACATCGTGTTCGGCAACAATGAATACGAGCTTGACGCACACCAACGCATTGCTGCCCAATACCCCAATGTTGTACACCACGGATATGAGGCAGATATAGAGGTGGAGGGACGCCGTATCTTTTTCACCCACATGCCGAGGCGAGCCATGGACAAAGCATGTGCAGCCTCACACCATGCCGTTTTTTACGGGCATACGCACATTGCGGAGCAATACCTGCACGGGCACACGCTGGTAGCCAACCCGGGAGAAGTTGCAGGCGTGCGCCGCCCGCCCTCTTTCGCGGTCTATCATACGGCAGACAATGATGTCATCTTCTATTATCTATAACATGGATTACCTGTGCTACAGCATTTCGGAGCTCACACATTCGGGCATAGATGAATCCGTGCTGACGGAAGAGGAAAAAGCATTCTCCCCGCAGCGGCGCATGGCCAGGGCACTGTTACGCGCAGAACTGGCACGCCGTTTACATTTACCGGCCGATAAAATCATTATCACCCTCAACGAGCATGGCAAACCGCTGGTAAACGGCATTTGTTTCAACCTTAGCCACTCCGCAGACCTCTTGTGCCTGGCATTTCACCATGCGGATATTGGGGTGGATATTCAGCAAGAGCGCAAACTCCGCTCCTTACACCACCTTGCCCCCCGTATTATGTGTGAACAACAGCTGGAGCATTTCCGCAAAAACGGCGAAAACGCAGCAGAGTTTTTTTCCTGCTGGAGCATTGCTGAGGCTCTGGTTAAATTGCACGGCAGTACCATTTGGCAAGCGTTAGATTACCCCTTTATCTTACACGCCAATCGAGTAGAATTACCGCCCCCCGCTCAAACAGAGGTAGAACTATTCACCCCACGCCCCGGATACTACGGCGCAGTTGCCTACAGAAAACCGTCTTGATATCAACACTCGGCAATGCTATAATTTCCCAGGCTTATGATATCCGTACCGCTGTATGAACACTTGAATATCCTACCGCTGCTCGGTAGTAGCGCATCTCACGCGGCGTCGACAGAGCCGGCCCCGTATGTGTATTTGAATATCCTACTACTGCTCGGTAGTGGGGCTCTGTGTTTTATATTGGGCTGTGTACCCGGCAGGCGTAAAACCTACATTAAAAATGCAGAGCAAGTATATGAGCTGCCAAGCGTACCAACGATTCAGGGCATTGCCAAACCCACGCTGCCGGACACCTTGCTCACCCTGTTTTATATAGCGGCTTCTACCCTTATGTTCTATATGGGGTATTATGCCTCTCAATTTTACCCGGAACCGGTGGAAGAAAAGCATGTAACACAGCTTGCGGTCTGGATAAATGCGCTGGCACCGGTTATCATCTACATACCCCTTATTATTAGTTATTTTTATAGCACGCCTGCTCACTTCAGGTTCAACAAAAAATACCTTTGGGCAGCATTGGGTTGCGTTTTTCTGGTTCATCTCATCAATGTTGTATTGCGCGTATCAGGTTATTATGAATGGCTTATCTATACCAGCGGCACCCCGGAAACGCAACAAGCCGTAGAATCCATTCAATCTGCACCGCCCTCATTTTTAATTCCCAATATCGTTGCTACCGTTATCGTTGCGCCCTTTGTTGAGGAGATATTCTTCCGAGGCTTCATTTTCAGAGTTCTGAGCAACAAGGTAGGTGTAGCAACTGCTGCGATTATTTCGGGCGTTTTCTTCGGGGCTGTTCACGTGTCTCTTGCACAAACCCTGCTGCTCTCCATTTTCGGTATTATACAATGTTACTTATACGTTAAGAGCCGCTCCATCATCTACCCCATGTTGATGCATGCTCTTTTCAACGGATTAAGCATGGCTGCCATTTTCATTTCCTTATCTCTATAAATGTCTCAAACGCCACTCAACAGTCTGGGTGAAAATGCAGTGTTACAACGCTTGCTTTCTCACCTGCATGCCGGAGCCCCCATGGCCGTGGGGCCGGGGGATGACTGTGCCGTGGTGGCTCGCAATGACGATTGGGATACTCTGCTGAAAACCGATGTTGTGGTGGAGGGGGTTCACTTTACCCGTGAGACCGAGCCCCGCCGCATCGGCAGAAAAGCCCTGGCACGCGCTGTCTCTGATATTGCCGCTATGGGCGGTTTGCCCGAGCATGCTCTCATTACCATACTGACCCATAAAACGCGCCCTGTAGAGCTTCTGGAGGGTATTTATGACGGCATTGATGAAATGGCTGCTCTCTTCGGCATCTCCGTGGCCGGGGGAGAGACCTCCTCCATACCGTATGATGGGCTTGTCATTAACGTAGCCCTCACCGGCAAGGTAGAGCACGGGCAAGCCATTTTACGCAGCGGCGGCCACGCCGGAGACATCATCTTTGTAAGTGGCCCGCTGGGGGGCTCGTTCCCCACCGGGCACCACCTTGATTTTATACCGCGTGTTTCCTTAGCACGCGCCCTTATGCAGCAGGGGCCACGCCCCACAGCCATGATGGACCTCTCCGACGGCATTGCGGCAGACCTGCCCAGACTGGCAGCGGCCTCTCGCTGCGGGTTCGAATTATCCCCACCCGACATACCCTGTAACCCCGGTTGCACGCTTGAACAAGCCCTCAACGATGGTGAGGATTATGAGCTTTTGCTCACCTTTTCCCCGCAAGATGCAGCCACCCTCAAACATGCGGCTCATTTTTCTTTATACCCCATCGGTAAACTTACTGATTCCCTGAGAAACACCCTCTGCGGTGGGTGGCAACACTTCTCTGCATAACCCCCTTTTTATTAAGCATCTATTTATTTACCTATCTAACATTTTGCACCTCTTTGTCTTTATTTAAAATTTAGTTAGCTTGTTTACTGTTAGTGTTTTATATTGTTTTCAAAATTTGTTCCACAAGCCCCGACCGCTTTTCCGACAACTTAACTATAATTATCAAGAAATCCTAACTATCTATTTATTGCTGTCAAAAAAAATCGAGGGCTGTGGAACTCCCATGGAACAACAGAAAAGACCCTACTCTGACGAGCATGAAAATAAAAATTTCTTTTTTTTTGATAGGGTGCGTGGCATATTACCGTCCGCAACGCGCCCCGGTCAAAAAACCGAGGCCAAACGAAAAAGGAAAAACGAACGAGATACAAGCAATGAACCAACAGGAAAAGGAAAAGGCCCTTTGGGAGGAGATCATGGAGGATCTCCGTGTGCAGGGCAATGTGGCAACGTATGGGTTCGAGACTTATATCTCTCAACTTACACTTAAGAAAGACACCGGCACCAAACTGATATTGGAGTATCCCGCCGGTATGTTGATAGAATGGGTAGAGGCATATTACAGTGCAGAGATTACCATGTCTGCCTCACGAGTACTGCAAGCCGCCAGAGAGCTTGAGTATGTACAGGCAACAAGCGAGGAAACGGAATCTTTACTTACCCCTGCCCCCACGGCTGTACAGCCGGTCTCATCTCCCGTTGCAGCGAAGAAAAACGCAACGCGTAAAAAAGCACCAAGCAAAGCCAAATACGATAGCGGTTTGAATGAGGATTTGACATTCGACAGCTTTGTAGTGGGCTCCAACAGCGAGTTCGCCGTGGCAGCAGCCAAGGCCGTTGTAAACACTCCCAGCTCCATGTATAACCCTCTCTTCATTCATGGGGCATCGGGCTTGGGCAAAACGCACCTGCTCTGCGCCATCGGTAACGCCATGAGAGAGAAGGATCCCTCCATCCGCGTGCAATACGTAACCAGCGAGGATTTCACCAATACATATATAGATGCCATCTCTCGCAAGGGCGATGCGTTGAGCAATTTCCGCAGCAAATACCGCAAGGCGGATGTTTTGCTTATTGATGACATCCAGTTCCTCTCTCAAAAAGATAAGACTCAGGAGGAGTTCTTCCACACCTTTAATGCGCTTTTTGCCAGTGGCAAACAGATAGTGCTGGCATCCGACTGCCCCGCGGCAGATATCTCTCGCTTGGATGACCGCCTCACCTCCCGCTTTGAACAGGGGCTTACCGTGGCTCTCACCGTACCGGATTTAGAGACACGTATTGCCATTCTGCGCAAAAAACGCCGTCTCTGGAAAGGCGACCTCATCAGCGACGAGGTGCTCGAATACTTGGCCAAAAACATCACCAAGTCTGTTCGCAGACTCGAAGGGGCTCTTATCCGCCTGGCAACCTTTGCCTCTTTCTCTCAAAAGAAGCCCGGCATTATTGATGCCCGCATGCAGCTGCGCGACATGCTGCAAGAGGAAAAGAACGTGGTAGATGTCTCTATCTCGGACATTCAGAGCCTCGTTGCCCAAGAGTTCAAGATTCGCGTTGCAGATATCAACGGGCGCCGCAGAACAGCCAATATTGCGCATCCCCGTCAGATTGCCATGTATCTGGCTCGTAAGCACACCGGCAATTCTCTGCAGGATATCGGTGCTGCATTCGGTGGCCGAGACCACGGAACCGTCATCCACGCAGCTAAGACCATTGAAGAAAAGATGGGCTACGACGCTGAACTTACGGAAGTAATCAGCCGCCTCTCTGCTCAATTTGCCTGATTTATTGCAACATAACGTTCGTTTTTTTACACAAATGCCAGTTTTCCTACAAGAAAACTGGTATTTTTTTGTTGACCACTAACAAAAATTATGTTATATATGCATCACGCCTATGTTAAAGATATCAACCAAAGGTCGATACGCGCTTCGTTTAATGATAGACTTGGCTCATCATGTTGAGTCCGGGCCTGTTTCTCTTCGCGCCGTGGCCGAACGCCAACAAGTTACCCTTAAGTACATGGAGAGCATCATGTCTCTTCTGTTAAGAGAAGAGCTGGTTATCAGCACCCGTGGAAAATCCGGCGGGTATAAACTGACCCGCGCCCCCAAAGACTACACTGTGTATGAGATTCTGCATGCTGCTGAGGGCAATTTAGCCCCGGTACAATGCTTGGCCTCCGCAGTCAATGATTGCCCGTTGCAGACCACATGCCCTACACTGCCCATGTGGGAAGGGCTTAACACCTTGGTAACGGATTACCTCAAAGGATATACACTGGATATGCTGCACCGGGGGGGTGAGTTACACACCCATGTTTGCGACAATTAAATATACCCCTCTTTATCCCCATTACACGAAACGGCGCACAGAATCGTGCGCCGTTTTGCTTAAATGTGAGAGGCGCAACTACTTCTGTTGAGAGTCAGAATCCTGAGACTTTTCATCAGCATCTACCTTATTGAGCTCTTTTTCAAACTCCTTGCGGGCTTTTTTGAACTCAGCAAGCCCCTTGCCGAGATTTCTCGCGATATCCGGCAGTCTTTTAGCACCAAACACAATCAGCACCAACACAAACAGAATAAACCAATGCGTGGGAGAACCCAGATTTGCCAATAACGGTGTCATGCGTGTATGATACCACCTACACCGCCCCCATGGCAAGCAAAATTTTGATTGCAAAATGTACCCTTAAAGCGTATAATAGCGCGCGTGAAGCTGAGTCGTCTCAAAATATTTGCACTGAAACTGGCCCTCTACTCGGGTGGCCTGCTTTATTTGGCTATTGACCTATTTGCATGGCATGGGCCATTGTGGAGCATGCTGTATGAGAGAGCGCAGAAAAGAGCCGCAGAAAAAGCACCAACGGCAATCAGTGTTTATGGTGACAGAATCAGCACAGTTCAATTCAACCGCAGAGCTGCGGAGTTACGCGCCATCAGCGGCAAAGAAGATATTAACGCCTTGACGGAGCAGGACCTTATCACCAACGCCCTGCTCCGCATACGAGCAAAGTACAATGACACCCGCATACCGGATTTCATTGAAGAAGCCAAAGCAGAAACCGCAGCATTGCTCACCCGTGCTGCCAATGAGGACCAAGCAGAGGAGTGGCTGAACAATCACGGGTATACCAAGGAATCTTTCACCGCAAAGCTGGCTGCTGTCATGAGGGAGCAATATTACCTTGAAAACCTGCTCCGTGAACACACGGAAACATCTGATGCTGAGGTGGAATCCATGGCCGGGCAATTGGGTGAGTATTTGGTCATGCCCGAAAAACGCCAAGTACGCCATATCTTTTTCCCCACCTTATATAAAAACAAGGATACCGTTAAAGCTCAGGCCGAGCAAGTATTGCAGCAATTACTCAACAATACGGCAACATTTGATGCGTTGGCCGCGCAACACAGTGCAGATGCCCGCACGGCTCGCCATGGCGGAGATTTAGGCACCCTGTACGCCTACCCGCCGCACCCGCTCGCAGAGCTTCCACTGTTCGGGCCGGATGCCATACCTGCCGATACCCCCACCTTGGTACACAGCAAATGGGGCTGGCACATTATACTCGCAGGGCCCATACAAGAGCCACGCCCCCTGACGCCGGAGGAATATAAAGAAAGCATCCGCACAGCCATCAGCAACTACAAGCGTGGTGCAGCCATTAATAGCTGGATTGAGGCTAATGTTAACGAGGCTAACAAGAAAAACAGAATTAAGACCTACAATGAGTAGCAGAATCTCCGTTCATCAACAAACACAGGGCTTAAAAGGCACCATCACCGTGCCGGGGGATAAAAGCATATCCCACCGTGTGGCGATATTGGCGGCCCTTGCCCATGGTAATACACGGGTGCGCAATTATCTGTGCAGCGAGGATTGCCTCAATACTCTGCGTGCCATGCAACAACTGGGGGCGCAAGTAACGGAGGGAGAATCAGCAACGGACTTTACGCTGACCGGCACAGCCATGCAGCCCAAAGCCCCGGCGCATGATATAGATTGCGGCAACTCCGGCACCGGCATGCGGCTCATGGCCGGCGTGTTGGCAGCTTTGCCGTTCAACTCCCGCATGTTCGGGGATGAATCCCTGAGTAAACGCCCCATGGGCAGAATCATGCAACCGCTGGAGCGCATGGGCGCTTGCATCAAAGCTTGCGGTCATAAGCCCGGCTGTGCTCCGCTTGCCATTCAAGGTGGTACCTTGCAACCCATACATTATGATTTACCCATGGCCAGCGCACAAGTGAAAAGCGCAGTGCTGCTGGCCGGCATGCTGGCTAAGGGCACAACATCCGTACACCAACCTGCCATTACCAGAGACCACACGGAACGTCTTTTTGCCCATTTCGGCATTCCCTGCACGGTGTCGGCAGATGGTTTGGATATCAGCGTTACAGGCCCCGTTAACATTACGGCTAAAGATATTACCGTGCCCGGGGATATATCCTCCGCAGCTTTCTGGTTGGTTGCCGCCACCATTGTGCCCGGCAGTGAAATCACCTTACCCGCTGTTGGACTCAACCCCACC
Organism: Akkermansiaceae bacterium; assembly: GCA_015062045.1. Taxonomy (GTDB): domain Bacteria; phylum Verrucomicrobiota; class Verrucomicrobiia; order Verrucomicrobiales; family Akkermansiaceae; genus Akkermansia. The sequence continues at coordinate 12,255 of SUVJ01000011.1, read as the reverse complement.
CGAGATGCCATCATCACCGTACTCAAACGCATGGGGGCAGATATTGAAATAAACAACATCTCTACCGAAGGGGAGCCTTACGGGGACATCACCGTGCGCTATACCCCACACTTACATGGTACCGAGGTTTACCCGCAAGAAATCCCGAACCTTATTGACGAAATACCCGTATTAGCCGTAGCCGCCGCCTATGCACAAGGTACTACAAGTATACGCAACGCTGCGGAGCTGCGTGTTAAGGAGAGCGACCGCATTGCCACAACCGTGGGTAATTTGCGAGCCATGGGTGCTAATGTTCAAGAGTTTGAGGATGGCATGGTGATAACGGGTGGAACCCCGCTGCATGGTGCAGTGCTCGACAGCTTTGGAGACCACCGCATTGCCATGGGATTCCTCATGGCAGGCTTGCTGGCAGAAGGCACCACCACCCTGCTGCATTGCGAGAACATTAACACCTCATACCCCGGTTTTGAGGCCCACTTGAACCAATTGATTCAGGCTTAACTCACCATGGCAAGAATTACCGAAGAGTGCGTAGCCCGCATTAAAGACTCTGCCGATATTGTAGATATCGTGGGGGGCTGCATTCAGCTGCGCCGCGCCGGTAATTCCTGGAAAGCCTGTTGCCCCTTTCATAATGAAAAGACACCCTCTTTTCATGTGAACCCGGCACGGCAAACGTTCCATTGTTTCGGCTGTGGCGTGGGTGGGGATGCCATTAAGTTTCTCATGATGTTTGAGAACTTGGACTACCCCACGGCCTTACGCCGCGTAGCAGATAAAAACGGCATTGCCGTGGTAGAGGAGGATGAAAACCCCGAGCTGTTACAACGCCGCCGCCTGCGCGGGCGCATTGTGGAGGCCAACCAACTGGCAGCAGAGTATTTCCACCGTCAATTATGCCGCAACAAAGAGGCAGACCACGTGCGTGCCTACCTCAAGCAGCGAGAGTTTAATATAGAGGTGGCCAAATCCTGGATGCTGGGTTGGGCCCCGCCGGATTTTCGACAACTGAGCCAACTGGCAGCAGAGCAACGCATGGATACCCGCTTGCTGACAGATGCCTACCTGTTGCAGAATAACAGCAGGGGCTCTTACCCCGTATTCAGGGATCGCCTCATGTTCCCCATTCACAACGTGCGCGGGGAGATTGTGGGGTTCTCGGGGCGAATTATGGCAGAGGGGCAAGACCCTCGCAAATATGTCAACACGGGGGATACCGTTGCCTTCCATAAAGGGGAGCTGCTTTTCGGCCTGTTCAAAGCAACATCTCACATTGCACGCGCCGGCATGTGTGTTGTTATTTGTGAGGGGCAGTTGGATGTGATAGCCTGCCATGAAAAGGCAGATATTCGCAATGCCGTTGCCGGCTTGGGTACGGCGTTTACCGATGACCACGCAGCAACCCTGCGCAAATATGCAAAAAAGGCTATTCTGTGTTACGATGGCGACAACGCAGGTATTAAAGCCAGTGAAAAAACGTTCCGTAAACTGGCTGCCGTGGGTATGGAGGTGGCCATGGCTACCCTGCCCGGCGGGGAGGACCCGGACTCCCTCATCCGCACCCAAGGAGCAGATGCCCTGAAGGCCGCCATTGAAAATGCGCGCCCGTATCTGGAAGTGCGTTGTGAAATTGAGCAACGCGCTGCCGGGCATGATGCCAATGCCCGCGCTGCCCTCGTGCCCCGCATGGCAGACCTCACCGCAGAAATCACAGACCCCATACGCCGCGATATCCTGATTGCGGATTTGGCGGTACGCCTCAACACCGGCTTGGAGGACTTGCGCAGCACGGTGAATGACATCATCCGTAACCGTAAAGATACCCCACCTGCCCCGGATTATGAAGAGGATTACACCGAGGATGAACAGGAAACGGATACCGCCCCGCACGAGCCCGCACCTGCCCGTGTAACGGCAGTACGTCTGCACCCGACCATTCGCAACCTCATTTGCTATGCCGCACAAAACAAAGCAGCCCAACAAGCGCTGGTAGAGAGAATTGAAGAGCTGCAGGACCCTATCAACACCTTGGCCGGAGGGCTAATTCTGCAACGCTTGCTGGAGGTGCTGCCCGTGCCGGGCGATGCGCAAGCTTGGCAGGGCTTTGTTGCACAGCTGCCTGCGGAGCAAGCTGCAGCCCTGCGCCATATCAATAACACGGAGATAGAGCTGCAAGAGGCAGATGCCTTCATGGAGCAAGCCTGCGCACACGCCGCAAGAGACGCAGTGAGTGCCCGCATGGACACCATCAAAACAGCCATTCGCAACGGAAACCTGACGCAGGATGCCATTGCCGAGCTTTTCCGGGAAATGACGGAGCTTCAACGCCTGCTCAACGGGCAATAAAAGGCAGGCGTTAAAGGGCTAACATATCCCACTCCGGTTCGTCCCCGTGTATCAGAGACGCCAAAACGGGCAATCCGGTAGTGCGTTCAATCAAATCTGCATTGGTTACGGCGGCGGTGTCCCACTCTTCACCGGGGTGATTCAAAATAACACCCACACATTTAAGGCCGCTTTGCTCTATAGCCTTGGCCGTTAAAGCCACCACACCGGCAGCCCCCTTGCGGTTCTCTGTTACAAGAATCACGGGCAAATTAAGTTTTACGGCAACATCTGCCATTGTTACCCCCGCTGCCACCGGGGTTAACCAACCGTACACACCCTCTGTAAGCACCACATCATATTGCTGAGCCAACTGTTGCCAAGCGGCGCATATCTCATTAACATCAATTTCTTTGCGCTCCAAAGAAGCCGCCATCTGCGGGTCTGTACCCGTACGCAAATATACGGGGTTTATGGATTCCAGATTCAGTGTCGGTGCAGCAATGGCATCTCGCATGTTGCGAGCTTCTGCGCGGTCTCCGCAAGCTATCGGTTTAAAACCTACAGCATTGACACCCGCAGCACACAGAGAACGCAACAAAGCACAGGTTACATACGTTTTACCCACGGCGGCATCCGTGCCGGCAATAAAATAATGTTGTTTCATGTTTATTCGGGTATAACGATTCTGGTATCATCCTCATCCCACTCATCAGGCTTATCAGAGTTACTATAGCTGACAAGCCCCCACACCACAATGGCCAAGCCCAAGGTGATAAGCTTGGGTTTCCAATTGCGCACCAATTTAGTGCCATAGCGTTGCAATTTATGCCGCATCAGATTTCGAATCTTGTTCATGGGAGGCGTAATGATAAATAAGTTCTGTTAAGCGGGTGGAGAGCATGGAGACGGAGACATCTCTCTGCATCATATTACCCACCACCAGGGAAATGGTGCCGGTTTCTTCTGAAACGATAATAACCACGGCGTCGGACACTTCCGCCACGCCGATACCGGCACGGTGGCGTAACCCCAACGAACGGTCCTTGAGCTCTTTAGCCGTTACCGGCAAAATACAACCTGCGGCAACAATGCGCTCATTGGTAATGATAACCGCACCATCGTGCAACAAGGTCTTGGGGTGAAAAATAGTACCCAGCAGCTCACGGGAGCACACGGCATCCAACTTTGTACCCGTTTTAACAAACTCAGATAACTTGTTGCTGCGAGAGATAGCAATCAACGCACCATAACGCTTGCTGACCAAGTACGAAACAGAGTCACAAATACGGGCAACCAAGTCTTGGTTCTCCTCTTGTTTCCAAAGTTTACCGAGCAAACGGTGAGAGCCCAACTTGGCCAACGCCGTGCGCAGCTCGGGTTGAAACAGAATCACCAACAAGGTACCCGGCCCCAGTATGGCACCAACAATACTTTGCAGCACGGTGGCACCCGTTATTCTCAAAATAAAGCCCCCCAACGCCACAATGGTAACCAAGCCGGCCAAGATGGCAGCAGCACGGGATTCTCTGAATGCTCGGTATAACTGGTAAAAAACAAACCAGAGAACAATAATCTCAAAAGCTCCGCGTGCAATATCCATGGCGTTATACTACTACTTTAAGGCTCGTATATCAAGTTAATTCAGCGGGTTTTCCGCAAGCCACTCCGCCACCTGAGGTGCAGCATACGTTAATATCATATCTGCCCCGGCGCGGCGAATGCTCAGCAAAGATTCCAACATGCAGCTGCGCTCATCCAACCAACCGGAGGCTGCTGCTGCCTTAATCATCAAATACTCGCCGCTTACATGGTATGCCGCTATCGGCAAATGCGTAGCATGCTTCAGCTCAGCAATTACATCCAGATACAGGGTAGCGGGTTTCACCATCAGCATATCTGCCCCCTCCGCGGCATCCAAAGCGGCCTCACGCAAGGCCTCTCGCTTGTTGGCAGGGTCCATCTGGTATGTCTTTTTATCCCCGAACTTGGGGGCACTGCCCAACGCACCACGGAACGGCCCGTAAAAGGCAGAAGCATATTTAGCCGTATAACTGAGAATGGACACCTTGGTAAAGCCTTCGGAATCCAACGCTGCGCGTATGGCAGCCACGCGGCCGTCCATCATATCGCTGGGGGATATGATATCTGCCCCTGCTCTTGCATGGCAAAGGGCTTGGCGGCACAGGGCATCCACCGTTTCGTCATTTAAAATTTCGTAGTCACCGTTGTCATACTCACGCACAATGCCATCTTGCCCGTAGGTGTTAAACGGGTCGAGCGCAACATCCGTCATCACACACATTTGAGGCACTGCGGCTTTAATGGCAGCAATGGCACGCGGCACCACGCCCTCGGGGTTCCAAGCCTCCGTTCCGGCGGGGTCTTTCTTAGTCTCCGGCACAACGGCGAAAAGGTCAACGCATGCAATCCCCATGGCATACAAACGCTCACACTCTGCTGCAATATCAGCCACACACCAACGCGTGCACCCCGGCAAAGATTCAATGGGTGTGTTGTGCGTACCCTCCTGCACAAACATGGGGTAAATGAGGTGTGAGGCAGTTAAGCTTGTTTCACGCATCAGGTTGCGTACAGCTGCACTTTTGCGATTGCGACGAGGACGATTCGACAAATTCATGGCTTCAATATTCTGAATGTGAAAAGAATTCTACAGCGGCATCATGCACAACATCCACCACCGCTAACACCTCTAACCGAGCAGTCTCAATGCGCAGGTGAGCGGCATCTTCATACAAAGGGGCGCGTTGAGCTATTAAATTATCTATAACGGCTTGGCGATTTTCCGTATTAAGCAAAGGCCTGTTAGAGGCGCGAGAAGTTCGCTCGATAACGGCTTCCGTATCAACATCCAGCCACACGACAAACCCCACGCGCTTCATAATCTCACGGTTTATGGGGCTCAGCACCACGCCGCCCCCCGTGGATATAATGGCAGCCCCCAACGGAGGCACGCGATAATTCTCTATATAACGCAATAAGGCCGTCTCCAAGGCGCGAAAATGAGCTTCCCCCGAGTCCCTGAAAATCTCCGGTATACTTTTGCCAATCTGCTCCTCAATAATCGAGTCCATATCCAGAAGCGGCAAGCCGGTCAATCTGCTGAGCTCTTTGCCGACAGTCGTTTTACCACTCCCCATCATACCAATCAGGAATATGGGGTGTCCATGCGTATCTATGGGGCGACAAAGCGGCATCGGTCACTTTTACAGTTAATTGATTTTCAGTCAGCGCGCGTATTATACCACATCATTCTCCCCTTGGCAAGTTTTTGGCACGTCTTGATAATCGAAAAATTTGCATCATGCGGCCCCCCACCCATCAACCAACAGTCCCCTGTTCGTCCTCAAACTGAATCAGTTCTCGCAAGGGAGCATGCTCGGGGCGGCGGAGCTCGGGGTCGGCATCAAGAATGGCTGCTGCATCTCGGTTGGCACGGTGAATGAGCCGCATGTCGCTGAGCCACTCGGCAAAGCGTACGGAGCCCAGACCACTTTGCGCCGTTCCCAGCACATCCCCGGGACCACGCAGACGGAAATCTTCTTCCGCAATTTCAAACCCATTGAGGGTACGGCACAAAACCTCCAATTTATCACGCCCGGGCTCACCTGCTTTTGCGTTGGATATCAAAATACAGTAGCTCTTATATTGACCACGCCCAATGCGCCCGCGCAACTGGTGCAGCTGAGAAAGCCCAAAGGAATCCGCATCATTAATCATCATGATGGTGGCATTGGGTACATCCACCCCAACTTCAACCACGGTTGTGGCTATCAATAACTTGGTATCTGCGGCGCGGAATTCTGCCATAACGGCATCTTTCTCCTCTGCAGAGAGGCGGCCATGCAGCAGCCCGATTCGGATATCGGGGAAAATACCGCGCCATTTTTCCAACTCATTGACAGCCGCCGCTTGTCGGCGGGTTTCGCTCTCCTCAATCAACGGGGATACAATGTAAATTTGCCGCCCGGCGTCCAGCTCTGTGCGCATAAAGGCAATAATCTTTTTCATCTGAGCCGGGGTGCGCAAAGCCGTCACTATTTCCCCGCGGTTGGCGGGTAATTCATCAATAACGGAAACATCCAAATCACCGTACAAAGTGAGTGTCAACGTGCGCGGAATCGGGGTGGCGGTCATGACCAACACATCCGGATTATCCCCGCTGTTAATGAACTTTTCTCGCTGAGCCACACCGAATTTATGCTGCTCATCTATCACGGCAAGCCCCAAATTCAAAGGTCGATTCTTTTTGTACAACAGCGCATGTGTACCCACGATAATGCGGGGCGAAGCATCCGCATAGCCTGCCGCATCGGGTATAATGTCGGAGTCATCCGCGCGGTCGGAGGTGCGCAGGGACAGCCGCACATCCATATTTTTCAGCAAGCGGCGGAAGTTGTTGTAATGTTGCTCTGCAAGAATCTGTGTAGGGGCAATCATGGCGGCCGTTTTACCGCTCTCTACAGCCAAAAGCATAGCACACAGGGCAACCAATGTTTTACCGCTGCCAACATCCCCCTGCAAAAGGCGGTTCATTTGCTGCGGTCTCTCCATATCGGCACGAATTTCAGCCACGCATCGTTGCTGAGCTTGAGTAAGTTGAAAAGGTAAAGATTGCAGCAGCTCCGTTAAATAACCATCCGTTACAGCCGTTATTTGCCCGGCTTTACCCTGCGTGCGGCGGCGTTTCCAGGCAACGGTAAATTGCTGGCGGAAACACTCTGCCAACGCAAAGCGCATGCGGGCTTTATGCGCAGCCTCCGGGGAGGACGGGAAATGAATATCCTGCAATGCTTCACGGAACGGATAGGCAGGCGCAATATCGTAGCCGGGTTGACGGGTTTCGGCAGGCAAGTCCTGCAAAATACGCCATACCAAGGTGCGCAAACTGCGTGCTGCCAAGCCGGATATACCACGGTATATGGGTACAATACGCGCCGTATGTATCAGCTCTGCCTCCGGCATTTCTTCCGCTGCAACAGGTATTCCGCCCATGGCGGCTTCAACCAAGCGGTGTCCGGCATCCTCATCCTCCATGATTTCGAAATCCGGGTTGGTCATGGTGAGTTTTCCGGCGTATTCCTTTACTTTGCCGTATACGGATATATTCATGCCCATGGCTAAAAGCTTAGCCACATACGGCATATTGAACCATCGCAAATAAATGCGGACCCCCTGCGGGTCATCCGCAGCCCCGGCACTGATTTCAAAGTAGCGTTTATAAGAGAATCTCCACCCTGCACTGTATACATGCACCAATAGACTGACCGTCTCCCCGTTGATGAGGGTGGCAATGGGCTTGGTGCTGCGGCGGTCCTCATAGCGGCGCGGCACCCGCAGCAATACATCCTCTACAGTGGTGAGGGATGCCGCCTGCAGGGCTTTCAGCTCTTTGGTAGAAAGAAACGGCAGACGACTAAGGGAGTCCGCCAAGCGGAGTGTACCGTGGGTAGGCATCAGCGGTTGGACATGCCTTGATTGATGCAGCGGAAATAGTAGTCAATGCGGGAGAGGAACCACATCCACTTAGGCCCGGGGCGCCCATTATTCATGAGCGGGGCCGGACAATTCTTGCGGGTCCAATGGTAATGCGGCACCACAAAACGCAGGCGAATGTTGTAGCGTTTCATCAACACGGCGGTGAGCTTGGCGGCGCGATCCCACGTGCGGAAGTGGTTATGACCGCGGCTCTCACACTCACACATCTCAATACCGATGGAATGCTGATTACCGGCATTGTTGCCGGCATGCCACCCGGTTTCATGCAGGGGCAGATTCTGCACCACCATAAATTGGTCCACGGTAAAGTGCCAGCTTCGGTTGGTGAATGCACCGCGACAAAGAGCGCGGGAGTGCTGCATGGCCGTAGAGGTCGGGGAGTGATTGGCCGTGCTGTGAATGGTAATGAAAGACGGGCGCATGCGCTTGGCACCACGCCGCTGGCGTGAGTTAGAGGGCATCATGCGAATCTTAATGTTAGCTTCTTTAGCTAAACGGGTAATAGAGCGCTGCACCAACGGGGTGCGGTCCTGCTTAAATTTGTAAACGGGTGGCTTGCGGTATCTGTTAATACCCTGCTGCTGGCAACCGAGCATGCATGCCAGTGCGAGGATAAAAAAAGCCACTATTGTACGATACGCCATGCGCGCTATTCTGCCAAAATCTCTCCCATATAGCAAGCGCAAACTTTGCAATAAAATATAATTTTTTGAGAACAAGAAACCGCTTCATCCTCATGGCTCCTATTTTCCTTGACTCTGAAAAAGGGGGTGTTATAATGCAATGCATCCATGAAATACCTGCTCTTTTTCATACCGCCGGCAATAGGACTATGTGCAGCAGCGGATACGGTGCCGCAATTGCATGTGCGTAGTGTGGATTTTTATCCGCCCTCATCCAAAGAGAATGAGCCCTGCCTGGTACTTAAGCTTGCGGCATTGACCGACAAAGCCTTGCATGATCGGTGTCTCAAAGATATTGAATGCCCGCCGGAGAACTTTGAGGAAGCCCCCAATCGCTATGAAGAAGAAAAAATATGGGCAGAGGAAGACGGCGGCTATGTATTGGTGGGACGCAGTTGCGTAACTGCTGTAAAAACAGACCTGAAGCTGACGGATGCCACAGGCACCGTGTTAATCCCTACACACACCGAAGTGCAGGAGGAAAACGGCGTGCTGCTTGTTACCATGGAGTTTAACTCTACGCAACCACTGCCGAATCTCGGCACATGGTTCATCATCGGCAGTTTACAATACAAAGCCCACTACAACCATGACTCTGAGTTAACACAACCCGTCAATTACACAATCCCCGGTAAATTGTCCATCGGCGAGTTTGACCTCACGTTTTCAGAAGAAGAGATTGAGAGAAGTATAGAAGAGGAGGAAGAGGATATGGTAGACGTTGATGAAGAACTTGAAGAAGAAGACGATGGGTATGACAGCAGTTTCTATGCGGAGGAGAAAGAGGATGCAAAAAAAATAAAACAATCCTGCATCGAAATCACCCCGCGCAATGGCAACAACGAGCTTGATAAACTTATCACCAACATTATTATCTATGAAGATATGGACGGTGAACTTGAGCAATGGGGCACCTTCGGCAACGGGGATATCACCTTCTTCTCCTACACCTACCATGCACAGGAGCCGCCCCTGCCCCGACAAGGAAAAATCAGCCTGCGCCTACGCCGCAAAGCATGGGCACGTTCTTATCAATTCAACCAAAAGATTCAGATTCTGAACAGCAAATAAATTGCCATGAAACATCCCTTTGTTACCTTATTGCTGTTAAGCACTCTTTGCGGCGGCCAAGAGGAAGCCTCCTTTTACACCACTCAAGTTACCATAGCACCGCAAGCACCCCAATGGGCCCCGCCTGTTACGGATGACGAAGGAGCCCCGCTTGCACCATGCAGAATCGAGCTATCGGCATCCATTGACAACAGCAACCTTAACAACCCGGATTTTCCACCCGTTACAGAATACATCCTTTGTAATATCCGGTTCAAAGGCAGCCTGACGGATGGAGAGCAGTTCAGCGCCACCAACCCTACTATTTACAACAACGGCAATAGTATCGGCCTTTCTTTCCAATCTCCAACAATCCCCAAATCCGGCAAGCTCCGCCTCAAGGGTACGCTCAGTTATGAGATTCGCACCGGGGCAGAAACCGAGAAAACACCCACCGTTGCCATTAAAGGACGCGGCGAATACAAAACAGCAGGCTACATTATCCATTACCTGCCCGATGCCGGAGAAGGCACAAAAAAACACACCTTTATGGTGATGCCACCGGATCGCACGAAAGAATCATCTAAAGCTATTGTCGATATTATTTTTACGGATAAAAACGGCAAGGTATGGAGCAGAAGTAATGATTCACTCGCCAAAGAGGAGGTATGGTATACACCTGATTCCGTCTGTTTTTTCTCTGAGGAAAAGATTGAAGTAGATCACGGCAGCTTGCAAATTGTGCTCTGCGGCAAAACTAAAACTTATACCACTGCGGTTAATCAATCCGTCAATCTCATACCATCAACACCTCCGCCCACCCCCAAAGCAAAAGCTCAGCAGGTGCAACTGAGCCTCATTGAAACAGAAATCTCCCCCACCCCTCACGCCGATACAGAAAACGCCTTGCACATGAGCTGGCAGCAATGCCACTCATCGCTTCTGCTGGAAACCCGCATGCTTTGGGAGAAACAAAGCAAAGGCTTCAAGATTACGGAGGCGCGTTTCGATGGCGCGGTGACGGATGAAAACGGTTGCAAGCTGCCTCTGAAAGCAGGATTCGTAGGATACACCCCGGATGACGGATTTGAAGCAGAGCTCATCAATAAAGATTCCGCACCCACCGGCTTAAAACTTCATGTAAAAGGCACACTGGAGTTCACGGTATGCTCCCTCTGTGAGACAAAGGCATTGCCACCCGTGACAGTGAGCAAGGGCAGCTCAACCCAATGTGGTGTGTTTACCATTGAATACTTCAGCAAAAAATCAGAAGGCACGGAGGACGTAGATTACATCCGCGTCTCGGTGGATGCTGCACACGCAGAAAAATTAAGCAGCCTCCACAACATAAAAGTAACCGGCACCAACAGTGTCAGCAGAGACTTTAATGCCCCCGACAGCATTTTGTTCTGTGTATTCAGTGAGGTGCAGGATGAACACTTGCCCGATGAGCTTGAGGTCTCGCTACTCCTCCTGACCGGAGGACAACGCTACACCGCCACCATTGACCAAGTTGTTGACCTCAGTAAGGATAAATAAAATCTGAACCGTCAGCAAATTATTTTCTCTTTTCTTGAAAGAATCCCTGAATAGATGGCGTACATAATAGAGAATACACCATGAAAACGCACTATCTTCTCAGCCTGGCCTTCTTTTCAAGCACATTATCTGCGCAAACGGCAGAGCCGCCTACGCCCCCGAAAGCCATACCCTATGTACGCAACACTGTATTCAATTGGCAGCATTATAACAGCCTTATCCATGCCTGTATTCAAGAGGATTGGGAGCAAGTGCGTAAGCTCGTGGCAGACGGCGCAGATAAAAATGTAGCTCTCTTCTGTGTCTGTAAAGCACAGAAACGCAACAAGGAATTAATTAAAGAGCTATTAGCAGGCGGGGCTGATGCGGATTCCGCACCCGTGGAGCTCTGCACCCCGTTATATGCAGCCATAGGCAACAAACGCATCGGAGAATGCGAGGGCTGGGCTTCAAGAGCGGCTTCTGTAACAGCTTATGAAGATCAGGTTGAACTCGTGCAATTACTCTTGGAGGCAGGCGCAAACCCGAACACCTGCGCTTCTTACGATAGAATACCCCCCATCATAGAAGCCACCCGCAGCGGCGACAAAGCCACCGTTGAGCTTTTGTTAAATGCGGGGGCTCATGTCAATAGCAGAGAAAAGAACGGCACTACAGCCTTACACTGGGCGGCTGCGTTGCATCATCACGATATCGCAGAGTTGCTGTTAGAAAAAGGGGCACTGGTCGATATTGCCTCCGTTTCGGATGATTACATGGATAATGGCGGTGTGTGGGAATTTCGCCCCGGTACAACACCCCTGCACTGTGCCGCACGATTCGGCAACACAAAGGCGGTTCAATTACTGCTGCAACACGGGGCAAACATCAACGCAACAGATAAAATCGGAGCAACTCCCTTTTTAAACGCAGCGGAGCAAAACTCCGTAGAAATCATGCGCTTGCTGATTCAACAAGGGGTAAGCATCAAACCGGAGGATTTACAGATGGCACAAGCTTGTGCCGGCAGACTGAATTATCGACAAGATTCCGTTTGTGAATGCATTGATTTCTTGGTAGAGATAGGGCTTCCCCTTGCAGAAACAGACGCCTTCTCAGCCTGTGTATCTTCATTAAATGTAAAGGCACTGAAGAC
>SUVJ01000097.1 GCA_015062045.1 Akkermansiaceae bacterium | reverse complement strand
CACCCGTTTCACGGGTTCGGTGTATTATTTATCGGTTCGAGTGGTTTCGCTCGCCGTTGGCTCGCTGCACCACTCGCTAAATAAAATGACGCCCCGCAGAGCGGGGCTTACAAAATTCCGCTCGCCTGCGGCTCGCCACCCCTACAAATTGCCATTGGGCGAGTTTTTCGAGGTTCCCAATTTATATGTCTGTCTAATTACCAACCGTTATGCTAGCTACGCCCTCACAGGAAAAGTCCGGCCTTACGATTAAGGATACCCCCTTTACCTTCGTATACCTTTGGAACTGAAGAAGCGGGCAAGGGCTTGAGCAGCCGGGGTATTGATGCGGCTGTAATACCCGTAAAGGGATTTACCCCCCAACTGAGCCTTAAGATTAGCCTTAGCACGCACCAGCAGTTGAGCCATCTGCACGGCGGTATCCGCAGAGTCAGACTCAGCCACGGGTATGGCAAACAGGTAGCCACCGAAGTGTTGTTTGAGTAATCGGGACTCCTCGGTCTGAGCCCCCTTTTCGAGCGCCAATTTCAACAGATCAAGCTCACCACTGCGCACCAGATGCAGCAGCAGGGTTTCACCGTATTGCCCCACACTGCGGTTGGGGCTGATGCCGCCCTCCAGCAAGGTGCGAATCACCGCCGGCGAAAATGCCGCCCAATTCAGCTCCCAAGTGCGGGCACGTGTGCGGATATCCTGCTTACCCCCCTGCAATAATGCTAAACGCATGGCATTGTTACAGGGAGCAGCCGAGAGGTAGCAAAACGGCGTAACGGGGGCAGAGCCACCCCACACCCAGTGCATCATGTCGGCATCGGGGTTAGCCCCTTTCTCCATCAACATGCGGGCAATTTGCACACGGGCATCCGCGGTTTCGGGGGTCATACCACGCACGCAAAGAGCCAGTGGCGTATCGCCGGGGAAACCATACCCCTGCCACCCCATTGGGCGAGCATTTACCTCAGCCCCGTTTTCCAGCAATAGGCTTACCAACTCAACATCCGCATAATAGCAGGCAACCTGCAAAGCGCAAAAACCACCATTGGAGATTAAGTTGACATTACCGGTGCGGGCAACTTCTTTCATTAACGCCGGCATCTCAATTTGCCAAAGGTCTTTACCCTTATAGTTGAAGAAAGAGATATGGCGCTCTTCATATTTCAACATATCTTCAAAACCCTGCGCTACGCGGGCGGCCATTTTTTCACAAGAGGCTTGCTCTGCCTCCCCCCAGGCAAAGAGGGCCGGGGCGGCTAATACAGACCATATAAAAGCCAACTTATTCATACTTATTTATAAGATGCTTGGTAAATAGCCACACAATCCTCAATGCTCAGCTCCGCAGGGTCCGCCGGGAACAGGAAACCCATGGATGACACGGCATTGCGTGCCATGGTTTCAAACTCATCGGGGGTGATACCATAGTCGCTCATGCGCAGGTTTGCCACACCGCAAGCCTCTTGCAGGCGGGTAAGCGCGGTGATGAAATCCATGGGCTGCGTAGCATCCTCCATACCCAAAGCCTTAGCCATGCGCACAAAACGCTCCGGGCAACAACCTTTGTTAATGAAGTGCGTGTAATACGCGCGGCTTATCATGATAAGCCCTGCCCCATGCGGGAGCTCTTGGTGGTATGCAGAGAGGGCATGCTCCAGAGAATGCTCACTGGTGCAGGTGCCCACCACCATCTGTACCCCGGAGAGCCAGTTGCCGAACGCCACGCGCTCTCGGGAGGCTAAATCTCCCCCATTCGTCACCGTGGCAGCCAAGTAACGCCCCACATTTTCAATGGCTGTGATGGCCACCATGTCGCTGATAAGGTTAGCCTTGCGGGATATATACCCCTCCGTACTGTGGAAAAGGGCATCAAAGCCTTGGTAAGCCGTAAACTTGGGCGGAACAGAGCACATGAGCTCGGGGTCCACAATGGCTAAGCGGGGGAAGAGGCGAGTGCCGTCGAACACACCCGTTTTCTCGTGAGTCTCGGGGTTGGTGATGACACCGCCGCCATCCGTCTCGGAGCCGGTACCGGCCGTGGTGGTGATAGCCACAATGGGTAAAGGTGTTTGGGTGACGGGCATGCCCTTGCCGGTACCGAACAGAACATAATCCCAAAGGTCGCCGTCATTGGTGGCTACAATGGCAATGGCTTTAGCGGCATCCATCACACTACCACCGCCGAGTGCAACAATGAAATCGCACCCGTGTTCGCGTGCGCAGGCTCCACCCGCCATCACGGTATCTTTAAGCGGATTAGGCTCCACTTTGTCAAAAATCACACTCTGCACCCCGGCTTTCTCCAGTTGCTCCAGCGTGCGGTCCAAATAGCCATTCACACGGGTTGATTTACCGTTAGATATCACCAGCAATGCCTTACGCCCCGGCAAACTTTGCTCGTGCAGGCGCGTTAAGCTCCCTGCCCCAAACAAGGTACGCGTCGGCACATCGAACTCAAAATTGGTACTCGTATTCATACTTTCCTCTATTCTGCCCTTCTTACCACGAATGTCAAGCAAATTACAACCAAAGAGAATTCGGAGCAACTCTTGTTTATACCCATATTTTCAGCACTTTATGCCTTTTCTGTAAAAAAAATTAATTTTTCTTCATTTTTTACTTGCCAAACGGATAAAAAAAGAGTAGACTTTGCCCGCACCCCGCAAATGCGGGCCTGCATTAAGTGGCTCGGTAGCTCAGTTGGTAGAGCAGCGGATTGAAAATCCGCGTGTCGGCGGTTCGAACCCGTCCCGAGCCACTCTTTTTATGCCCACTCATCTCGTCTACCAATAACAGGGCGTAGCTCAGCCTGGTAGAGCGCCAGCTTTGGGAGCTGGATGTCGCAGGTTCGAATCCTGTCGCCCTGATAAAAAACATAGTCCGATAGCGTCCGTTTAAGGTTATAAGCCCTTGATAGGACGCTTTTTTGTATTGCGATAGTCCGCTATGGTGTGATAAAGGTGGTGTACAAAGCAGCATTCATAAACAACACAAAATAAAATCATTATGGCTGGAGTAATAGAACGGAGCGAAAAATGGTATGCTACTTTTCGTATTAACGGCACCACAAAAAGGGTGAATACGGGTGTACCGATAGAGCAAAAAGGCCGAAAGCCGTCACAACTGGAGGCAGAGGCACGACAAAAAGCCGTCATACTGGAACAAAGGGCAAAAGGCCTATTGAATCATAGCTCGGCACTGGATGCCCTGCGGAGCGTGGAAAGAATCAACGGTGGCGGCGGTATGATTCCAACAGTGCGAGAGTATCTGACCAACTACAAAGGGCAGGCAACAGCGAAAACGGAGAAAAACAAAAAACGTGCGGCAAAAATGTTCTTTTCCCCTCCCTTTTTGTGTCAGAAGTTTTCTAAAATTGCTCTTGACTTCGGAGAATTATCGTGTTACAAGAAAAGTCCAGTCGGCAACATTGCTGTGTAGAAGCACAAAACTCGATAGGCAACGTAGTTTGGCAAAGTAGCGTTTGCGTAACATCTGATTGTAGAGGCAGCATCATGTGCTGCCTTTTTTTCTAAAAGTCAGAGTTTTTTTGAAGTTTAGGCTTGACATTTTTTATTTCCGCGTTCTTATAAAGTTGCCCCCGTTCCCGAGTCAGGGGGCACTCCTAATGACTCGGTAATATAGGGTGGCGGTATCAAGTGCCGGATACGACTGCCGTCCCTCTAAGCCAAACTAACTTGCCAATTCTTTTTCTGACTGCATTGTTTGATTTTGGATAATAAGTTTCAATTACTGTATTGTCTTTGTCTTGCGTAAACGCAACTGTATAACTTTTTCCTTGCTGATATGGGTCTATTACACTTGCCAAATAAGTACGTTTTCCGTTTTCATCTTCCCATATTTCGGCAGGATTCTTTATAACTTCCTCAATTAATGGCAAAACAACTAATCTTTCATTTATATCAGATTCTTCTTTATTAGCCTTTTCCCAATGCTCTTTTATTCTATTATCTAAAACAACTTCTTCACCAAGAGGATTTTTTACATGAATGCCTTTAGCAAGCTTTACTCTTGCTTCTTCAGCTGTTATCTTGTCAGGCATAATAATAGGTTTCCATTGTGCAGGATGCTGTATTTTATCCGCAATCAGCACCGGCTTACCCTGCTTGTTATCTATCAGCCATTTGTTGCCGACAGTACACTCCGGCTGGTCTGCGTGCTGATTGCAGCCCTTTTTGTGCTTTTGTTTGTTACTTACTGCCTCCTGCTCTTCATCCTCCTCACCAAAGAATCCGCACTTTTCAGATCTTGCAAAAGATAAAACTTTGAATAATTACCCCGAAGCGGTGCGAGCTTTGGCGCATTGTTTGAAGCAGAATAAATCCGGCGTTAAAGGTAAAGCAGGAACTTACCGATTCCGGGTGCTTATTGCAAAAAACAGAGCAATGACCCCGCGCCGGTATGAATTCGGATTAAAGACACGTTACCTTGCCGAAGCTGTAAAACGAGCCGGGGAGCTTGTCGCAATGTTTCACTTTTTTGGATGGCTTGTTGCTTCCCGGCATGTAGACGCGCCCGCGCTCGCAAGTCTTTTCCCGTTGTCAGACTTGTCGGATGACCTCGGGAGTGATAGAGAAGATGAAGAACCGCCGGGTTTTTATGGAGGGAATGCCGGCTTGCCGTTTTGGATATGCTGGCCAAAGGATGCCCCCGGAGCAGGGGAAAGATTCCTTGACTTTGCAAGGGTGATAATATAGAATGCCCGCGCCGTAAAAACGGCTCAAATATCATGCAACAAATCATGTATTCCCTACTGCCTCATGTGGAGGTAGTAATCAGGTGCCTTGAGCTACTGATTGTAATCTGCCACTAAAGGCAGTACAGGGCGGGGGAAAGTTGCCCCTTTTCCTCGCCCTTTTGGAGGGAAAGAGAGAAAAAACACTTGACGCAAGGGGAAAATCTTGTAAAATAGGGCTGTCCCGAAAGGGAATATATTATTTTTTGCATGATAGAGGCTATCGGAGGGCAATCCGATAGCCTCATTCTTTTAGCCTTGATTCCACCTGCATTCCCGATGAATAGAAAAACCGCCCCCGGCGAACAGAGGAAACCGGGAGCGGCTGAGATGACGGAATGAAAGTTTTATTTGCCGGAACGGTGGCGCGAGAGTATAAGCCCCGCCGTTATATCCTTGGCAAGCCGTTGAACAAGCTCGGAGCTGATGCCCTGATAAAAAACATAGTCCGATAACGTCCGTTTAAGGTTATAAGCCCTTGATAGGACACTTTTTGTATTGTGCTGGCCCGCCATGGTGTGATAAAGGTGGTGTACAAGTGGCGCACAAAGCAGCATTCATAAACAACACAAAATAAAATCTTTATGACTGAATTAATTGAACAGAGCGGAAAATGGCATGCAATAAAATCCAAGCAACCACCCCTAAGTGTATCTTATTCTTTAATTCGGGCATCTCTGAAAACTCGCAAAATGGCAATTTGTAAATACGAATTACGATATACGAAATACGAATTTTCAGAGTTAGGCGCCTGCGGCGCAATGTTGCAAAGCCTTGCATAAGTTACTGGTGTAATTACGGCAGTAAGCGTTGAGATAGCAATGCTTATTTTGCGAACAGCAAGGGAGACTTCCCGTAGCTGTGAGCCGAACTATATTGACTTCGTATTTCGTATTTCGTATATTACCCCACAACTACCAATTTGTGGGAGGCTCGGTAAGTCTTAGTGAAAGATGAGATACCGGCACAAGATACCCCGTTACCCGTAAAAGCTGAAACAGCAGGCTTGCAATTTTGAGAAAACATGATAGACTGAGTGGCGATGAGTGCGCCGATGTTACAGGTAAAGGGATTAAGCGTAGAGTTTCGTAACAGAACGGGCACGAGCTATGCGGTGACGGATGTCAATTTTGAGCTTAAGGCGGGGGAGACCTTAGGTATTGTCGGGGAGAGCGGGTCCGGCAAATCCGTAACATGTTCTGCACTCATGGGCCTATTAGCCAAGCCCCCTGCCCACATACCGCAAAGTGCGCAGGCTTTGTTTAACGGGGGGGATTTATTGAAACTTGAGGAAAAAGATCTTTCCAAGCTGCGGGGTAATAAAATCTCCATGATTTTTCAGGACCCCATGACCAGTCTCAACCCGTGCATCACTATCGGCGATCAAGTGGCCGAGCCCTTGGTGATACACAAGGGGATAAAGTGGAAGGAGGCACGCGCCTTAGCCATAGAAGAGTTGGCACGTGTGGGTATACCGGCCCCGGCGAAGCGAGCCAAGGCCTACCCGCACGAGTTTTCCGGCGGCATGAGGCAACGCGTGATGATAGCCATGGCGCTTATCACCCGCCCGCAACTGCTCATTGCAGATGAACCCACTACCGCCCTGGATGTCACCGTGCAAAAACAGGTGCTTGATTTATTGCAGGCACGCCAGCAAGAGCTGGGCACGGCTATCATCCTCATCACGCATGATTTAGGCGTGGTGCGGCGCTATGCTCACCGCATCCAGGTTATGTACGCGGGCAGTATTTTGGAAAGTGCCCCGGCCGAGGAACTGATGCAGCACCCCCGCCACGCCTACACCCGCGCGCTGATGGCATCCATACCCGCAGCGCATTCCAAAGGCACGCGCTTGCAAACCATACCGGGGCTGCCACCCACCCTCAAAGCTTCTGTTTGCGGCTGCACTTTTAAGGACCGAAACATCATTGGCAAGGCAGAGCTGTGCCTGACCGACCGCATACCCGAACTCATTGAAATAACCCCTAACCATTTCGTGCGCAACTGCCCCGGTTGCCTGGCCTGACATACCCATGAACAAAAAATTGATATTCAACATATTGGCAGCTTTATTCATTTTAGCCGGAGCCGTATGGTATTTCACCTTCTACCCGTTTACCATCGGGCAGCCGCAAGGTGCTGTCATCCGATACTTGGATGCAGGGCAACAATGCTACCAAACCGTAACGCTGACTCAGGAGCAAACCGCGCAACTGGCAGACAGCTTGAAAAGCACCCGCCCCACCGTATTCTATCACGAACATGCCGGCATGGGCAATGAATGGGTGCTTATAACGCTTTCTTACGATAACGGGCAACAAAAAGTATATTCCTTATGGCAAATGGGCTCCACCTTGTTTGAGGGAGATGCAGAGACGCTTACCATGGCGGCCATGCTCGGAGACTTCCCCCTGCACTTCGGCGGCAGCGTAGATGATTCGCTAACACCATTGCTCCGCTCCCTTTGCCCCGGTTTGGCGAACTGCGATTAGTACAAAAGTAAAAGCAAATAAGAGCAAACGCATTGGAACAATTAGAGTTTTTTCAGATAAATTGGTAGTTGAGCGACTCTCTGTGTGAGTCCAAGACGACCTTTACATGCTTGAGTCAGCATGCTTACTTATAGCCCCGCCGGTAGGCGGGGCTTGTAAAAATTCAGCTCGCCTACTACGGCTCGCCATCCCCCTACAAATTGCCATTTTAGGAATCTCTAAAAACTCTGGCACCCTCACAAATTGGTAGTTGTGGGGGAGACCCCGCGAGCGTTAGCGAGCCGACTTTTTGAGCCCCGGTGAGGGGCGCCATAGAATAGCCCGGGCGTGGAGCCGCGCCAGCGGCGGAACCCCGGGAA
>SUVJ01000010.1 GCA_015062045.1 Akkermansiaceae bacterium | reverse complement strand
GTAATTTAGCTTCGTTCGTGCGGTTAATGCGCTCTGCCGCCATGCGTACAGGGCAGCAGTTGGTATATAGTGATTTAGCCAGAGATGCCGAGGTTTCTTCCAAAACCGCGGCTGCGTGGGTCAGTATATTGCAGGCATCCGGTATTATCTCATTGTTGGAGCCCTATCATGTTAATACCACTAAGCGTTTGGCTAAAACACCTAAACTTTATTTCATGGATACGGGGTTATGCTGCTGGCTGGCCGGCTGGACTAACGCAGAACAACTCAAAAATAGTGCCTATGCCGGTGCTATTTTGGAGACCTGGGTATATGGCCAACTTGTGCGCAGTTTTGCCAATGCCGGGCAACGTCCGTTCCTCTATTACTACAGAGACCGCGATGGGGCCGAGGTGGATTTCTTGCTGTTGAAAAATGGAGGGATTTATCCCATGGAGGTAAAGCGCAGCAGCACCCCCTCTACCGCAGATTTAAAGTGGGCTTCTCGTATTCCCACCGGCTTGCATTATGAAATGAAACCGGGTATCGTTTTCTGTACGGCAGAAAAACCTATACCTATGCCGTTTGGAGCATACGGATTCCCTATTCAGGCTTTGTGAGTTAAGTTAAATTTCCCGCAAATCGGGAGCATTGTTCCCGATTTGCGGGAAATTTGCAATAAAGAACAAAGTATAAAAGAGATGCATAATATGGATTAAGCTTGACAGCCATGGGGGGCTGTGGGATGAAACGGGCACTCTGCATGCAGATGCTTCTGTGGTGGGCTCCCTTGGCTTCCACCGGATTCTATGGTGAGTGAGCTTAGCCTTTATCCTTGCCTGCGTGCTCAGGGCAAACGCATTAGGAGTATGACACTTTATTCAGATTGACAATTTGGGGACCTCTAAAAACTCCGGGGCCCCCTCAAATTGGTAGTTGTGGGGGAGCCCCCGCGAGCGTTAGCGAGCGGAATTTTGAGCCCCGGCGAGGGGCGGCATACAATAGCCCGGCGGTGGCGCCCCGTCAGGGGCAGAACCCCGGGAAAAAATGAAAAATATATTGGAACCCCGGCGAGGGGTGACATAATGCGTGGCGTTAATATTCACGCAGATTTTGTAATGATACAATGCACGAAAAAAAACTTACGCATTAGGCCACCCTTTATGCCACCCTGCCATCGGCGGGGTTCGAATAACGTTTATTCCGGACCCCGGGGTTCCGCCCTTCGGGCTGCATCGCCGGGCTAGCATATGCCGCCTCGCCATACGTCGAGGCTCTGAAATTGCGCTCGCCTACGGCTCCCGTCTTCGCCGAGGCATCGCCATCTGCCCGACAAATTAAAATTTATCGGGCTGCCACATCTACAAACTGTAAACGCATGGGCATCATTAGAAACATGAACACTAAATCGGAGTTTGAATGTACGAATTACGATATACGAGGTACGAAGTTCAGAGTCAGGCGCCTGCGGCGCAGTGTAGCAAAGCCACGCATAAGTTGCCGCTGTAATTTCGGCTGTATGCCTAACTATTACTTCGTATTTTGAATCTCGTAACTCGTACTTCAAATTACCTGGCTCATCTTCTTTACAACTTTCCAAAAAACGGTGCCGTGGTATCACCCCACGGCACCCGGTAAAAAGTTTGTTGTGATATTCGGCTTGAATAAGTGTTAAACTTTAAACATCAAAGACTCAACATCAAACATTACTTCTTCATTGCCGCGCGGATAAGCTCTGCGCACTTTGTATGGCCGTTGCGCTCGGCTGCATCAAGGGCTGCATCAAGGTTGGTAGCCCCTTTTGAGAGCAGCAATTGTACGATGTCCATATGGCCACCACGAGCAGCGCCCTCAAGCCCCGCGTCCGGGTGAGCGCCTTTGGAGAGCAGCAACTGTACGATGTCCATATGGTCACCCACGGCAGCGCAATAAA
This sequence comes from Akkermansiaceae bacterium, assembly GCA_015062045.1. Lineage (GTDB taxonomy): Bacteria > Verrucomicrobiota > Verrucomicrobiia > Verrucomicrobiales > Akkermansiaceae > Akkermansia. The sequence goes on along the minus strand of SUVJ01000010.1, from coordinate 42,780 downwards.
GCCCCATGTCGTAGTTAGTAGCGCCTTTGGAGAGCAGAAACTGTACGATATCCATATGGCCACCCTCGGCAGCGCCACAAAGCCCCTCATCCGGGTCAGCCCCGTTGTTGAGCAGCAACTGTACGATATCCATATGGCCACCCTTAGCAGCGACATAAAGCCCCTCGTTGTAGTTAGTAGCGCCTTTGGAGAGCAGCAACTGTACGATTTCCATAAGGCCACTCTCAGCAGCGCCTATCAGTCCCGCGTTCGGGGCAGCGCCTTTCTTGAGCAGCAACTGAACGATATCCATATGGCCGCCCGATGCAGCGTCTATAAGCCCCTCATCCGGGTTAGCACCTTTCTTGAGCATCAACCAAACGATATCCATATGGCCACCCCCTGCAGCGCCCTTAAGCCCCCTGTCGTAGTCAGTAGCACCTTTGGAGAGCAGCAACTGTACGATGTCCATATGGCCACCCTCGGCAGCGGCATAAAGCCCATCGTTCGGCTTTGCGCCTTTTTCGAGCATCAACTGCACGATATCCATATGGCCGCCCGATGCAGCGCCATCAAGCCCCCAGTTCAGGTCAGCACCTTTGTCGAGCATCAGCTGTACGATATCCATATGCCCACCCCTTGCAGCGTCATCAAGCCCCGCGTTCGGGTCAGCGCCTTTGTCAAGGCATTGCAGAACCAGCTCTTTGTTGCCGGCGGCAGCGGCACCCTTACAATAGATACCAATATGATTTTTTCCTTTCAAATTCTCCAAAGTGGCAGTATCCCCCGTATACCCGGCGCGGAAAATTTTTATTTCGGCATCCGAGTAACCATACAATTTCAAAAGTTTACATAACTTATCGAGAGGAGATACCGTGGCAGCATCGGTGCCGGGTGCAGCAGCATCCGTGCTTGGCGCGGCGGTCTTATCATCCTTGCAAGATGTAACCACACAGGGCACCGCAAGAAGCGAAAGAAGAAGTAAAGCGCGTTTCATCATATTTGTAATGGTTGTTGATATAGAATATCAAAAAATCAACATCTATCAGCCAAGAAGAAAATAACACGTTTTTTCATTCAATTCAAGCAGTATCTCGGCAAAAAGTGTAGAAGGCCCACAGATGACAATACAGGTAATGCCCCATGGGAAACTCTGCACACCGGGGCACAGAAAAATGTATTTTTTAACGCTCTGTTAAACTTTTCGGGTGATAAATCGGAGTTTGTCGAGCAGATGGCTCGCGTTAGCGAGCGGGATTTTGAGTCCCGGCGAGGGGCGGCATACAATAGCCCGGCGGTGGCGCCCCGTCAGGGGCAGAACCCCGGGAAAAGATAAAAACAAAATTGGAACCCCGGCGAGGGGTGACATAATGCGTGGTGTTAATATTCACGCTGATTTTGTAATGATACAATGCATGAAAAATAAAAACCTTACGCCATTAAGCCACCCTTTATGCCACCCCGCCATTCGGCGGGGTTCGAATAACGTTTATTCCGGACCCGGGGTTCCGCCCTTCGGGCTGCCTTGTCTCGGCGTAGGGCGAATGCCCGAAGACGGAACCGCCGGGCTAGCATATGCCGCATCGCCATACGGCGAGGCTCTTAAATTCCGCTCGCATACTCCCGTCTTCGCCCTTCGGGCTTCGCCGAGGCAAGCTCCATCTGCCCGATAAATTAAAATTTATCGGGGTGATGCATCTATCAATTGTAATCTTTAGCATAGCCAAGTAAAAAACACCCTTGTAATAGATTTACAATGATTCTTTTAACTGTGATTCCCGCGAATCAGGAGCGCTACTCCCGATTCGCGGGAATGTTGCGTTAATTGGCGCAGTGTAAGAGAATGGCGAAGCGGCGTTTTGTTGTTTGCGAATATTATGGTAGACTGTTGCCTTTTTCTTGACTTTTGCGGGGCAATCTGTTAAAAGAAAGGTAACTTATGGCCAATCCTGATCTTTATATCAAACCGGAGCTGCCGAACCGTATTTTCCCGTGGGAGAACTACGATCCGCAGACTCGTGAAGAAATCGATGCATTTTTCAACAGCCCCGAGATTCGCGTAATCAAGGAGCGTATGGTAGACATGGGCCGCCGTTTGTGGGCTCGTGAGTATGTGGACGGCAATGGCGGCAATCTCTCCGTGCGTGTTGCCAAAGATTTGGTGCTGTGCTCGCCCACGCTTTGCTCCAAGGGCTTTATGACGGTGGAGGATATTTGCCTGGTAGACATGAATGCCGGGCAGCTTTGCGGCTATCGCCCTGCCACCAGCGAGGTGAAGACCCACATTGCCATGATGAAGGAGGTGGGGGTAAACGCCTGCATCCATGCGCACCCCCCGTGCTGCAATGCCTTCCTTTTTGCCGGCAAGGTTCCGCCCAATGGCATTAACCCCGAGGCAGACATCTTCCTGGGTCACATTCCGCTGGCTCCCTACGGCACGCCCGGCTCCCCTGAGACGGCAGAGGCCGTTGCCAAAGCCTGCCACCAGAGCACGGTAGTGTTCATGGAGAACCACGGTGTTATCACCGGGGCTCGCCACATTGAGGAGGCCGAGTGGTTTATGGAGAATGCCGATGCCTACTGCAAGATGGTGCTCTTTGCAGATATGCACGGTGGTGGCCTCAACCAGGTGGATGAGGCCGGTATTGCAGATTTCCTGCAAATCCGCAAAAACATCGGCTATGCCGTGCCCGAGGGGCAACCCCTTTACAACATGCGCGAGTACAACGGCTATACCATGGGTATTGCCGGTAAGAAAGACTGATGCTTCTTTTCTCGGCGGTCGGGGCAGGGGCCTCGGCCGCCTTTTTTCTATGTTGCCCAATGTACAACACCTGACGGCCCTGGCGCCCATGCAAGATGTGACAGACCTCGCCTTCATGCGGGTGCTGGCGCGCATCGGCTCGCTGCCGGATGTTTTTGTAACCGCTTATTTTCGCAGCACGTCCACCACCTGTGCCATTGCAGAAAACAACCTGCGCTGTATAAGGGAGAATGAAACGGGCGTGCCCATCTTGGCGCAGTTGGCGGGGGCAGAGGCCGCCCCGCTGATGCGTGATGCCGAGTGGCTGATGCAGCTGCCGGTTGCCGGTATTAACCTGAATGCCGGGTGCCCCGCGCCCCTGGTGAACCGCCATGGGGCAGGGGCCGGGTTGTTGAGAGATTTGCCTGCCTTGCAAGCGGCTGTGCAGGGCTTGCGCGCATGCGTGCCTGCGGGGCAGTTGAGTATCAAGTTTCGCACCGGGTGGGAGAGCCCGGCGGAGCTGCCCGCCATACTCGATATCATACGTGCCGCCTCCCCGGACTACGCCATGCTGCATGGCCGCACCCGCAAAGATTTGTACAGGCCCGGTACCGTGAGCACTCAAGCCGTGTGCCGGGCTGTGCAATACTTGCCATGCCCCGTGTTGGGTAATGGGGATATTTGTACGCCGGAGCAAGCACAACATTGGCTCACCCACATATCCCCCGCCGGGGTCATGATTGGGCGTGGCGCTGTGCGCAATCCCTACATCTTCCGCCAAATCAAAGGCGGGCCTGCCCCCACGGCAGATGAAATGAAACACTATTACCGCGTTTTGGCGGAGGAGACGGACCGCATTTTACACACTAAGCGCACGCCTGCCGGCCATTGCAACCGCATGAAAAAATACCTGGCTTATTGCTATGCGGATTTCACGCCGGAGCAGGAATACGCCCTGCGACGCTGCACGGATATTGACTCAATGCTGCGCATTCTGTGCGGTTGACCCCGCAGGCGGCAGCACCAGGGTGCTTCTCATGGCCATAATGCGGTCATGAAAAATCGGTGCATACACGGCGGGGGCCCCGGTGAGCTCTATGCCGTAATTACGGTTACTTTTGCTGATGTAGGCCTCCACCTTTTCCCCATGGGTGGTGCGGAAGGTGTAACGCTCAAAGTCGTCTGTCACCTCGCCGTATGTCACGGCTTGGGTAGAGCTTGCCAGCAGCATGAAATCCTCTGCCTTTAAGGTTCCCAGCAAATACACCAGCGGCTTATCCCCTTTGTACTGAATGCCGTGGTAGTATACGTTAATGGGCTCCTGTGCATGGCACAGCGGGTGCAATAGCTTGTGCAGGTCTTCCGTTTCCTCTGCCGTTAAGGCTACGTATGTGTTGTTCAGCATGTTCATGCAGGTGCCCATCAGGCGTTGGGGGGCTTTGAGGCTTGCCACCGGGGTGGGGTCGTCAATCTCTGCATCGGTCTGCGTTGCCGGGGTGCCGGTGTGGCACTGGCAGAGCAGTAACGGGGTGATAACGGCTGCAGAGAAAGCTCGGTTTTTCATGGCGCGGGCGAGTCTAGCACATGCCCCCCTTGCGGTCAAGGTTTATCAGTGGCAGTTTCTGCGTTTTTCACCGCTGCCTTTTGCATGCGTATAACTGTTTGCAGATAATGGTGGAAAGTGGGGGATGAAATAGCAATGCCGCCCACGCGTATGCCATACTCTGCCTTGTTGCTTAATGAGATGGTTTGGGTGTGCCCTTCCTCCGTGCGCAGCTCGTAGTCGCAAAATACCTTGCTGAGCTCACCCGTGTATACCTTGTAAGGGCATGCCGCCAGCACCTGAAAATGGGCCGGTGCTACACGGCAAATAGGCTCTGCATCTGCCGGGGCGTCTTTTGCGTATAGGGCAATGCCCGATTCGGCATCCGCCAGTGGCTCCAGCAGGGCTTGCAGGTAGGCGTGGTCCTCTTTGCTCATGGGCATTTTCTTTATTTCTCCGGCGGCAAGCGGGGGCTCCGGCTGCTCTTGCGCGGGGAGCACGGGCGGGGTGCTGCTGCTTTGGCATTGGCTCATCAACAGGGCTACAATCAGCGGAGCAATGGTGCGGAATCTCATCATGCTCTCATTCTAAAATAACGTTTTGCTCATGTCAAGCTTGTCTTTCTGACGTGCTTTTTTCTTGCAAGCCATGCTTGGTGGGGGTAAGATGATGCCATGAGTTCAAAAATTAATACCGAGCAGTTGGAGATGGTGCGCCTGTGGGCATCTCAGGGGATAGACCTGAACGGAATCCAGAAAAACCTGGTGGCCGAGTGCGGCGTGCACCTCACCTATATGGAGGTGCGTTTCCTGTTGCTGGACCACGGTATTGAAATTGCGCGGCAGCAAGAGGCACCCAAGCCTGCCCCCGCCCCGCAGCCGCAGGCAGAGCAACCTGCCGCCCCCGCCCCGGCGGCCGACCCCATGACCGGCGCTGCCCCCGTAAAACCCACCATGAGCTTGGATGATATCCAGATTCCCGGCACCATCCTCAGCGGTAAGTGCGAGTTCCCCTCCGGCACCAAGGTTGCCTGGCAAATTGACCAAATGGGCCAGCTCAATTGCTCTCAGCTCTCCGGCACCATGTCCCAAGAGGAGCAGCAGGCCTTTGTCTTTGAGCTGCGCCAAATCCTCAGCAAAATGTAATTTCTCCCCATATACCGCTTTTCAATAAAACGCCCGCTGCTCCGTTGGCCGGATTCAGCGGGCGTGAGATTATGATGAAACTTGTGCTGTTTTTCGGGTATTATTATTTACCGAAGTAGCGCTTGAGCAGGCCGTCGAAGCCCTTGCCGTGGCGAGCCTCGTCCTTGCACATCTCGTGCACGGTGTCGTGAATGGCATCATAGCCCAGTTGCTTGGCGCGCTTGGCAATGGCAAGCTTGCTGTTGCAGGCCCCAAACTCTGCCTCGGCGCGCATGGCCACGTTCTTCTCGGTGCTGGCGGTAAGCACCTCGCCCAACAGCTCGGCAAACTTGGCGGCGTGCTCGGCCTCCTCAAAAGCGTAGCGCTTAAATGCCTCTGCCACCTCGGGGTAGCCCTCGCGCTCTGCCTGGCGGCTCATGGCAAGGTACATGCCTACCTCGCAGCACTCGCCCGTAAAGTGGTCTCGCAAGCCCTTAACTACCTCCTCGTCGAGCCCTTGGGCTACACCCACGCGGTGCTCGTCGGCATATACTTTCTCCACGCCCTCCTCGATCTCCTCAAAGGTGTCCACCCCGCATACGGGGCATACCTCGGGCATGGTCTCGCTCTCGATTACTTCGCCACAGATGGTGCAACGGTATTTTTTCATGATTGTGTATGTAGGTTTGTGTGTTTGTAGAAATGTGTGTGTATGTGCTGTTTTTGCCGCCTAACAGGTAGGTGACACGCAAAATATAGTAGAATTATAGGAAAATGTCAAGAGGAAATTTAGAATAATTCTAAAATAATGCATTTTTTCCTTATTTTTTGTCACATTTTGGGATTTGCCAATGGGGAGGCGCTATGGTATACTGAGGGCATGGGAGCAATACCCACAGGCATGGCACTGCAAGATGCACTCAGAGACTACTTTGGCTTTGAGGGGCTGCGCACGGGGCAAGATGAGATAGTGGAGGCCATTATGGCGGGGCGGGATACACTGGCCATCATGCCGACGGGTGGCGGTAAATCCTTGTGCTACCAGTTACCTGCCTTATGCCGAGAGGGGGTAACCATTGTGGTATCTCCGCTTATTGCGTTGATGAAAGACCAAGTGGATGCGCTGATTGCCAAGGGGATACCGGCAGCTGCCATCAACTCCACCCTGGGGGCGGATGAATACCGGCAGGTGATGAACGATTTTCGTAATGGGGCACTCAAGATCGTGTATGTGGCCCCCGAGCGATTCGGCAATGAGGGGTTCATGCGCACGTTGCAAGGCATGCAGATAAGCTTGCTGGCCATAGATGAGGCCCACTGCCTGAGCCAATGGGGGCATGATTTTCGCCCGGATTACCTGCGCCTGGGGCGTGTGCGGCAAGAGCTGGGCAACCCGCAAACCGTGGCATTAACCGCCACGGCAACAGAGACCGTGCGGCAGGATATTTTGCAAACCCTGCAACTGCGGGAGCCTGCGGTGGTTATCAGCGGGTTCGGGCGAGATAACCTGGACTTTGCCATCACCCATTGCGATAGCCGTAAAACCAAGTTTGAGCGAATACGCCAAATAATAAGTCAATGGAAGAAAGGCATCATCTATTGCTCTACCCGCAAGAATGTGATGACCGTTTTTGAGGAGATTCAGGGCTACGGCAGCACCGTTGTGGCATACCACGCCGGCATGACGGATGCGGAGCGTGAGTATTCTCAGGATGCCTTCATCTCCGGCAGGGCAGATGTCGTGGTAGCCACCAACGCCTTCGGCATGGGTATAGACCGCGCAGATGTTCGTTTTGTGATTCACTTTGAAATACCCGGTAGCGTGGAGGCCTACTACCAGGAGGCCGGGCGCGCAGGGCGAGACGGCGAGTTGTCCGTTTGTGAGCTGTTGTTTAACCATGCGGACCTGAAAACGCAGGAGTTTTTCTTTGAGGGCAGCAACCCCTCCGTAGAGCTGATACGCAGCGTATACAACCTGCTGCGCGCCCGTTGCAACCCCGACACCGGTGAGCTGCAAATGACGGTGGATGCCATGACCGCCGAACTGGGTAAGGATGTAAACCCCATGGGCGTGAGCACCTCTCTGTCTGCCCTCATCCATGCAGGTGCTATTTCTCGCAGTGATGTTGCCGGCAGCAATACCCGCCTCACCAAGGTGCTCAACCCCGGCTTGGCCTTTGCCGCGCTTGATATTGATAAGGTTCGTATCGACGAAAAAGCCCGCCGAGACCACGCCAAAATTGAGGCCATAACCCGCTATGCCTACAGTGGCGGTTGCCGCCAGCGGTGGATTTTGGATTACTTTGGTGAGAAGGGTGCCTGCGACTGCGGCCATTGCGACACTTGCAAGGCAGAGGCCCCTGCTGATGCCGAGGAGCTGCAAGGGGAGGACCTGGTGATTGTACGCAAGGCTTTGGCCGGGGTAGCCCGCGCCTCCAAACGCCTGCCGGACGGCACCTGGCAGGGCATATACGGGCGCAGTAAAATTATGGATATGTTGCGGGGCTCCAAAAACGCAAGCATGCACCGCTATCTTACCTCCTTATCTACCTACGGCATTTTGGCGGAGCTTACGGAAACCAAAATGAAAGCCCTGTTCCGTGCCTTGCAAGAGGGCGGGTTGTTGCAGAGCTCCGGCGGGGATATGCCCTTGCTCACCCTCTCTGCCAAGGGGGAGGATGTGATGAGGGAGAAAGCCCCCGCCCGCCTTGTGCGCCGTGGCTGGAGCAAAGAGGCCGTGCGTAAGTCGAAATCCGCCGCGTTCTCCACCCGTGGGCAGCAAATGATTGCAAGCCTGCTCGCCGGGCGTATGGATAAAGAGCTCTATAACCACTTGGCGGAGCTGCGCCGAGACCTTGCGGCAGAGTACCGCCTGCCCGTATACCGTATCCTCAATACTGAGACCATGAAGGCCATGGCCACCATTAAACCCACCACCATGGAGGCCGCCGCCCGCCTTAAAGGCATTGGCCCCTGGACCCGCCAAACCACCCTCCGCGCCTTTGTGGAGCTGATTCAGGATTACGAGGGAGTTTAACGCAGTCTCTCACTTCACATACCCGCTTTGGCGCAGTTTTTGAACCATGGCGGCATTGGCGCAATCCAAGGGGGTGCGCCCGTAGGCATCCTTTTGGTACAGTCCGGCCCCGGCGCGCAGCAATAGCTCTACTTTTTGCCAAGTGCTTTCATTGAGCGAGCGTTGTACAGCCCAATGCAGGGCGGTCAACCCGGCATCGTTAGCGGCGTTGGCATTTGCCCCGGCTGCCAGCAGCTCTGCCATCACGGCGGGATTCTCATTATTGACGGCAACTTGCAGCAAGGGCACACCGTGGGCAAGTTTGGTGTTGGCATCTATACCTTTGGTGAGCAGGTGTTTTACCATTTGCAGGGTGCCGCTGTTAAGGGCAGCGTGCATGATGTTCTTTTGCGCCGCCTCATCAAAATTTGCCCCGGCGTCAAGAATGAGCTCCAGCGTTTCAATGTCATGCTCCTTGCCGGAGCCGGCAGCTTTTGCTGCCACACAAAAGCCCTTGGCGGATAACCCGGCCACGGGGTCGCTGTTCATGGCATTAACATCTGCCCCGGCGCTTATCAGCATATACACCATATTGGGGTTAGCCACACTCGCGGCAACAGCCAAGGGGGTATCTTGGTTGCGGGTTCGCACATCCACGGCATCGGGGCTGTGTTGCAGCAAGCGGTACAGCAACGGTGCATCCCCGCATGTTGCGCAGTCGTGTAATACGGTGCTACCGTTGTACATTTGCCGTGGGTCTGCCCCGGCGCTCAGCAAACGCCGGGCGATTGCGAGCCTGTCCCCCCGTTTGCTGTAAGAATCGTGGTCTATGGTGTACCACAGCACGGAGGGGCCGTTGCCACAGTAATTGACGTTGGCGCCTTTCTCTATCAGCGCGGCAACCGTGCTTTCTGCCCGTGCTGCTACCGCCATTTGTAAGATGGACATGCCGCCCTTTGTCTCCAGATTTGGGTTAAGCCCGTTTTGCAGCAAAATATAGGCGGCATTGTAATTCAGTATGGCTTTTATTTGCCGTTCCGTATCCTCACCACGCGACTGCGGCAGCCGTGCCCCGGCTTGGATGAAGGGGGGTACCAACAATCTTATGTTGTTGGCTGCAACAATAAGCGGGGTTACTCCATATTCATTGGCGTGGTTAATATCCGCACCTGCGTGAACCAGCAGCTTGGTGATTTCAAGCAAGCATTCCTCGGCTTCTTCTCCGTTTTCGGTATGGGTAACACTTGCACACGCCACGCTGTGCAGGGCATTGTTGCCGCTAGTGTCTGTAGCGCGGGCATCTGCCCCGGCCTCTAAAAGGAGCTTCACCATCTCCGCATTGCCGAAATTGGCGGCAATATGCAACGGGGTTAGACCACCGGCAGGTGATTTTGTATTCGGGTTGCCCCCTTTCTGTAGCAAAGCCTGCATAGCGAGCAAGCCCTGTTCACCGGGGTAACTTGCCGTGCGTACAATCGGCACCGTTGTCCAATCTCCGGGTTCACGGCCTTCTCCCTGCCATTCTGCGCCCCACACGGCAGATGCCATTGCTATGCATATCAATAATAACTTGTTCATGGTTGGAGTCTCCTTATATATGTACGCCGTTTTCTTACCGTTTCTTTCAATAAAACATCAGTATTACATTTTTTTGCCAAATGTCAATTTCATAAGACTCAGATGGAGCAATACAGCCTAATAAAACTAGCATATATTGTGCGAATGGGCGAGCAGGTGGGTCTGAATCTGCATATGAAACCCCGACTTTCACGCTCCCTGCAGCGATTTATAGCAGGTGTTGTTGTGGCATGCGCCTACACGGTGCAAGCCGATGATTTGACCTGGAACGGTGAAGCCGGCTCCAATGTCTGGAATACCGAGGCTGCCAATACACCGTGGCAAAATACCACGCCGGAGGCCGCCCCCTTTGTTGCCGGTGACAATGTAACCTTTGCTCAGCCCGCCGGAAATGTCACGAATACCGTGATGGTGGGCGAGGCTCTGCAAGCCGGTACGGTATCCGTGGAGTCTGAGTATATATTTGAAACCACGGCAGAAAGCAGCATTGCCGGTGATTTTGCCGGTGCCGGCACAATAACCAAGCGCGGTGAGTTTGACCTCACCTTGGAGTCTGCGGGCTCCACCACGGCAGGCCCTGAGCTGGAGCTTGCCCAAGGCAACATGGCTTTGGCCGGAACCGCTTCATTTAACGGTGTGCGCTCCATGGCCGAGGGTACGGAGCTGACCGTAGCAGAGGGTGCCGATATCACCTTTGCCGATTCTGTGACCGGTACGGATGTTGCCCTGCAAGGTAAGATGAACTTGCAGAGCGGTGATTCTGCCCTCAATAGTGTCAACGGCAGCGGCTCCCTTAACGTGGCAGATGCCGCTACACTTGCCCTGGCCGAGAACTCCTCCGTGGGCACCTTTGAGAATGCCGGTACCGTTACCGCCGCTCAGGATCTTCTCATTGAAGAAAACGTGACCACAGGCGGCACGGTGGATGCCAAGAGACTGGTGCTTAACAATGGCGGTGCCTTCACCTCCCTCAAGACGGATAACCTTGTGTTGGGTTCTGAGCTCAGCCAGGCTGCCCCCGTTGTTACGGCAGAAAACATTGCTGCTTCCACCGCAGATGCCATGGATATTGACGTAACACGCGTTACCCGTGCCTCCGGCGACTACACTTTGGTAAGTAGTGCAGACATGGGTACCACCACCTACACCCTCACACAGGATACCACCGACCGTTTCCTGAAAGATGGCTTTATCGTTACCCTCAGCCAAGACCAAGAGGGCCTCGTGCTGAGCCTGGACACCACCAATAGCGGCTACTATGAGCGCCAAGCCCGCACCGCCAACGGTAAGGCAGGTGCCAACCTGCTGGATGAAGCTTTCGGTGAGCTTGACCCGCAGGCTAATGCGGAGCGCTACCCCGCGCTCTCCGGTGTGCTCAACGCTATGGACGCTTACATTGCGGAGGGTAATGGCCGCGCTGCGGATGCCTTGGCCGCCTCCGTTGCCGGTGCCGGTATTGCCAACCTTAACATTGCCTGGCGCGGGCAAATGGAGCGCCAACTGCGCAGCATCCGCAACCGTGTGAGCACCCTCAACGGTGGTGTTGGTTGCCCCACGGCTGCCCCTGTGGCGTACGACCCCAAATCCGGCATGCCTGCCTACTCTGCCACGCCTGCTACACAGTACACCTTCTGGGCTAATGCAGAGATTGACCACACCAAGCTTGATGGCGGCTCTGCCCCCGGCTACTCCCTCAACAGCATTGGCGGTACTGCCGGTATGGCCATGAACGTGAATGAGGACCTTACCGTAGGTGCCGCCTTTACCGGCATGCACGGCAGACTCGGCATTAAGGGCTATGGCAGCGATGCCTCCGGCGACCTTGATGCCTACTACGGCACCGTCTTTGCCCGCATGGACAGCGGTTGCTGGACCCACTCCCTTATCGGCTCTGTCGGCTTTGCGGATATCTCGCTGAACCGCCGTGTCAATTTCCCCGGCGGTGGCTATGGCACCCACGGCAGTGCAGATGGCCTCAGCTTCGGCGTTATGTATGAGGTAGCCCGCAGCTTCAAGCTTAACTCAGACACCTTTGCAGAGGCTTGGTGGCAACCCGTCTTCAACGTTTCTTACATCCACAGCCAAGTGGATAGCTACACGGAGTCCGGCTCCGATGCCGCCCTCTCCGTCGGTAAGCAGGAGAGCAACAACGTCATCTTCGGCCTTGGTGCCCGCATGCAGGGTATTGTGGGGCAAAACTGGCTCAACACCCCCGCTATTATGGAGGCTCGCGTGCTCGGTAAAGCCATTGCCGGTCGTACGGAGGGCTCTGCCTCTGTCTCCATACCCGGCTTGGGCAACTCTGCCTCCGTGCATGGGGCAGACCCCGGCAACTTTGGTGTAGAGCTTGGCGTGGGCTTCTCCATACCGCTGGGTAAGGATTGCGGCTCTCTCCTGCTCGACTGCTCTGCCGAGTTCTACTCAGACCAAACCTCCGTCAACGGTATCCTCGGCTACCAGTGCACCTTCTGATGCCATATCACCCCTTTCACGGGCTGACATAACGGAAACAACAAAGCCGTCGGTGAGCTGAGCCTCACCGACGGTCATTTGATTGATGAGATGTTACAAAGCCGCCAGCATGTGCAGCACCTTAACGGCAACGTGGTTGCGTATGGCGTTGCGCGGCATGTCGGGCAGGTGCAGGGTTTCGGTATGCACGGGGCGGGGTGCCCCACGGCGGGCAAGGGCTATGCAAACGGTGCCCACGGGCGGCTCGCCCTCAGCCGCAGTGGGGCCGGCGTTGCCCGATACGGCAATGGCAACATCTGCCCCCGCCTTACGCATGGCTCCTTGCGCCATGGCGGCCACCACGGGCTCGCTCACCACACTGTGCTCCTCTATGGTGGCGGGCAACACGCCCAGCTCACGCTCCTTGGCCTCGTTGCAATAGGTGACCCACCCGTAGCGAAACACGGCAGATGCCCCCGGTACCCCGGTGAGGGCGGCGGCTATCAGCCCGCCCGTGCAGCTCTCTGCCGTGGCTACGGTAAGCCCGGCGGCTTCCAGGTTTTTCACGGCGGCAAAAGCCGCAAGTTCTAAATTGGTATCCATGGCTTACTCCGGCAGTTGAATGGCAACGGTGGCAAAAGCGGCCATACCCTCTCTGCGCCCCAAGGCCCCCAGCTTTTCATTGGTGGTGGCTTTTACCCCCACGCGCTTGGGTGATACGCCGAGTATGGGGGCAAGCGTTTCTTTCATCTGCTGCACGAAAGGCATAATCTTGGGTGCCTCTGCTATGAGCGCGCAGTCTGCATTCACCATTTTTCCGCCTTGGGCATGCAGCAGCTCCACGGCTTTCTCCACAATTCTCAGGGAGCAGATGTTGAGGCAGCTGTCGTCATTGGGCGGAAACCAGTAGCCGATATCCGGCTCGCCGATGGCCCCCAATATGGCATCTGCCAGCGCGTGGCAAAGTACATCGGCATCGCTGTGGCCTGCCAGCCCCTTAGTTTCATGCACCTTCACCCCACCCAGCCAAAGCGGGCGCGGCGTGGCAGAGAATTGGTGTATATCGTATCCTAAACCTACGAGCGTTATCATGTTTAATGTTTGATGTTTAATGTTTAATGTTTGCGCCGTTCATAAGCTTTTTTTGCTGCAGTGGTAAATATGGCGACAAGTTCTTTGGCCTCTTGTTCCAATGCTGTCATTTTTGATTGAGACATAATGTTGGATTTGATGATCAGTTGAATCCAATAAAGCGACTCGGCTGCTTCTCCTTCACAGATTTTAAGTTTTGCTGCAAAGTCATTAGCAGATTTGGCATGGCTGGCTTCTCTGTAATTGGCCCCGATGGAGGTGGCGCTTCTGAGCAATTGTTCTGCAAGTGCTCTTTCTGCCACTCCCCTAGGCATGCATCTGACCATGTTGATAATACGCACTGAAAAATCCATGGTGCGCTCATACATGGTTTCTCTTGTGAATATTTGTTGAGCCATATTTTTACTTTAAACATCAAACATTAAACATTCAACATTATCAATGCGCTTCCAGCCAGTTGGGGGCGTGGTTGGCCTCAACCTCCAGCGGCACATCGTTGGGCAGGGGGAGGGCGGCGCGCATGGTGTCCACAATGGCGGGGATGAGGTGGTGCTCGTCTTGGTGCAGGTCAATGAGCAATTCGTCATGAATCTGCATGATGAGGCGGCTGCGGTGGCCTTGCAGCAGGGCGTGCACACGTACCATGGCCAGTTTAATCATGTCGGCAGCCGTACCTTGAATGGGGGTGTTGATGGCGGTACGCTCGGCGGCGGCGCGCAGGTTGAAGTTGCGGCCATTCAGGTCGGGCAGGTAGCGGCGACGGCCACACAGTGTTTCGGCATAGCCTTTGCTGCGGGCATCTTCCACCAGCTTATCCATGCAGGTTTTCACGCCCGGGAACTGGGCAAAATAGCTGTCGATGAGCGCGGCGGCCTCGGTGCGGGAGCAATCCAAACGCTGAGAGAGACCGAAGGAGGAAATGCCGTAAATGATACCGAAGTTGACGGTTTTGGCGGCGCGGCGCATATCGGCTGTTACTTCCTCGCGCGGTACGCCGTATATTTTGGCGGCGGTTTCGGCATGAATATCGCGTCCCTCGGTAAAGGCCGCAATCATGGACGGATCGCCCGATAAGGCCGCCATGAGTCGCAGTTCAACCTGCGAGTAGTCTGCGGAGAGGATGGAGAACTCCGGCCCGCGGGCAATGAAAGCACGGCGTATCAGCTTGCCGGCATCGGAGCGCACGGGGATGTTCTGCAAGTTGGGGTTTTGCGAGGCTAGGCGGCCCGTGGCCGTGACCATTTGTTGCAGGGTGGAGTGAATGCGGCCATCCACGGGGGAGATGTAGCGTGGCAGGGCATCCAAATAGGTGCCTTTGAGCTTGGCGAGCTCGCGGTAGTCCAGAATATCCTGCACCAGCGGGCAGCCGGGGGCAAGCTTGCGCAGGGTCTCCTCATCCGTTACGTATTGGCCGCTCTTGGTCTTTTTGGGTTTGGCAAGCAGTTTCATCTCGCCGAAGAGCAGGTCGCCCAGTTGCTTGGGAGAGTTAAGGTTGATGGGGCGGCCAATGATGGCATCTATGCGGGTGCGCAGGGTTTCAATCTGCTCGCCCAGCTCGGCGGATGCCGTTTGCAGCAGCTCGGGCTCTACACGCATGCCCTCTGCCTCAATATCTGCCAGCACGGGCATGAGGGGAAACTCAATCTCCTGCATGAGGGTGGTTTGCCCCGCTTGCTCCAGCTGTGGTTTCAAGACATTGGCCAGTTGCAGGGTGACATCGGCATCCTCGGCGGCGTAGTCTGCCATTTGCTCCACGGGTACGGCTGCGGTGTCGTAATCCTTGCCGGCAATGTCTGCCAGCCGCACGGTTTTGTAGCAAAGCAGGGCCTCTGCCATGTCATCCATGTTGTGGCGCAGCTCGGGGTAAAGGGCGCAGTGGGCCAGCATTACATCAAAGAACGGCCCTGCCACCTGCACACCTGCTGCACGCAGTACCTGCAAGTCAAACTTGGCGTTGAGCCCCACTTTCTCTGCCCCGCAGGCAAAGACAGGTATGAACTCTTGCGGTACTTTACCATCCTCCGCCGGCACGTAGTATGCCTCATGCTCTGCTATGCAGAACGACATGCCCAGCAGGCGGTCCTGCAGCGGGTCCAACCCGGTGGTCTCGGTATCAAAGGCCCAGCGCGGGGCAGCCAGCAGGGCTTGGGCAAGCTCTGCCCGTGCCTCTGCCGTGTTGACCAAATGGTAGCTATGCTCGGTGCTGTTGATGTCTTTGAGCTGCGGCATGCTGAACAGGTCCAACTGGGCGGGGGTATCTGTGGCGGTGGCTTGCTCGGCTGCGGCAAAAAGGTCATCCTCAGGGGCGGCTCCAATGCGTTTATCCAGCCCCTTGAACTCCAGTTTGGCAAAAATCTCTCGCAGGGCGGGCACGTTGAACCCCGTGCGGGCGCAGTCGGTAATGGTAATGGGCAGGGGAACATCCCTGCGTATGGTGGCCAGCTCGTAAGAGAGCCTGGCGTTGTCGGCATTGGCCTCCACCTTTTCGCGCATTTTGCCTTTAATTTGGGCTGTATTCGCCAGCATGTTTTCTACGCTGCCGAACTGCGCAATGAGTTTGCGTGCGGTCACGGCCCCCACTCCCGGCACACCGGGTATGTTGTCGCTGGCATCTCCCATGAGCGCTAAGATGTCGATAATCTGCTCCGGTTTGCTGATACCCCATTCCTCCAGAAAGGCGGCCTCGTGTATCACCTCAAAGTCGCTCCCCTTTTTGCCGGGTTTGTGGAAGGAGCAGGTGGGGGAGAGCAACTGCCCCAAGTCTTTATCCAAAGATACCATGTAGGCGTGCATGCCCTCTCGCTCGCCTGCCAGTTTTGTGAAGGTGCCAATTAAATCATCTGCCTCAAAACCCGGCACGCGCACCACCGGTATGCGCATGGCTTGCAGTATTTCAATAATCCAGGGGATGGAATCCCTGAGCTCTTGCGGCATGGCTTGGCGGTTGGCCTTGTACTCTGCATATTGCTCATGCCTGAACGTGGGCCCCGAGGGATCCAAACAGGCCACTATGTGCGTGGGAGCCTCTTTCTCTATAAGCGACAGTACCGTGTTGGTAAACCCGAACATGGCAGAGGTGTTCAACCCTGCCGCAGTGCGCATCGGTGCGTTGATGAATGCGTAAAAGGCGCGATACATCAGCGCCATGCCATCCAGAATATAAAGAGTTTCCATCGCTGCGCATTATATCATACGCTCCCCGCGTGTGTCAATGCTGTGCTAAGTCTGAACCCATTGTCAATATGACACAGGAGTTGGAGGTATCAACGCAGATATACGATGTGGGGACCTCGAAAAACTCGGTTTAATCCATTTCTTTTGCATTTTGCGAGCGTAAGCGAGCCAAACTATTGAGCCCCGGTGAGGGGCGATATATGGTAGCCTGGTGGTGGAGCCGCGGTAGCGGCGGAACCCCGGGGAACTGGAACAAACAAACCGGAACCCCGGTTGAGGGGTGACATAATGCGTGGTTTAAATATAGGGGGTAAATACATATAATGCCTTAATTCAAAGCGCAACATTATGCCACCCCTCACGGGGTTCGCATATATTTTTGCATATTTCCCGGGGTTCCGCCGCTGGCGCGGCTCCACGCCCGGGCTATTCTATGGCGCCCCTCACCGGGGCTCAAAAAGTCGGCTCGCTAACGCTCGCGGGGTCTCCCCCACAACTACCAATTTGTGAGGGTATCAGAGTTTTTAGAGATTCCCGATGTATGAGTTTTGTATTTTGCAGATGGTATATCACCGTTATTCCGTAGCGCCGGCGTGGCGCAGCAGGGTGCGTTTAGACTCTGTCTTGGCATAAATAAGTGGGGTGAAACCGTGGCGGTTGCGTACGTTGACATTTGCCCCGTATTCGATGAGCAGCGCGGCAAAATCATCTGCACAGTCTGTGCTCACGGCTCGCATGAGCAGGGTGTTGCCCTCCTCATCCGTCAAATCCGGCTCCGGGCGCGCTTTGAGTATCTTGTGGAATTGGCTGAGATTGTTCTCATCCATAGCTTTGCAGAGGGCTGTGTAGGCCTCTGCGGGGGTGGTGGGTAAGCCGGGGCGCCCGGTAAGGCGGTTGACAATCTCCTGTGCCTCCGGGCCTGCCTCCATGGCGGCTTGCAGGGCGGTGGGACCGCCGCATCGGTATAGCTCCGGCTTGGCCCCATGCTCCATTAATAGGTTGAACACGGCTAAATCTGCATATTCTGCTGCCAGAATAGCCGCCGTGTAGCCGGATTTATCCATAATGTTGGGGTCTGCCCCGGCACGCAGCAGTATTTTTACAATATCATAGCCGCCGGATTCCACCGCCGTCATCAGGGCTGTTTGCCCGTGTTTGTCTTTGGCGTTGATGTCTGCTCCCTCCTCAATCAGGAACACGATAAAGCTGTGGAAATGCCCGGCAATGGCATTTTGCAGGGGCGTGCGCCCGCGTGGGTCTGCGGTGGCGGTGGAGAGTGCCGAGGGGTCATTGGCGGCTCGCAGGGATTGCTGCAACAGGGTTTCTGCCACGGCGCGGTCTGTGGGTGTTTTGCCCCGTTCTGCCAAAAAGGAGGTAAAGGCAATGGCGTCATCCAGCGTTTTGAGGGGGATGGAGTGCAGGTCTTTGCGGGAGATGTCGGGCAGGTGGTTAGCGAGCTCCATGGCGGCATAGGTGTTGCCTGCTGCAATGGCGGTGCGCAGGGCCAGGCGGTTGCCGGCTTCTACGGAGGCTCCTTGCTCCAGCAAGCTACGCACCAAGGATCTGCTGCCCCCGGCAGCAGCGTACACCAACAGGCTGCGCCCGCTTTTATCCGGCGGCATATCAACCTTGCCGCCCAGCATGAGGCAGGCCTCTGCATTGCCGGCTGCGGCGGCCAACATGGCGGCGTTTACCCCTTGTTTATTGCGAGCGGCGGGGTTAGCCCCTTTGTGCAGCAGCAAGGCCACAACCTCTGTGGAGGCATTGGCCGCCGCCGCCATAAGAGCCGTGTTGCCGTTGGTATCTGCCCTGTTGGGCAGCAAGCCCATATCCAGCGCGGTTTGCACCAGGGCAAACTCCCCGCCTTGGGCGGCTGCCATGAGCAGGTCATAACCATCCCTTGTGTGCATAAGCGGGGTGGCACCGCGGTTGAGCAGGGTGTGAAACAAGTGCACATTGCCACCGCGTGCTGCATATAAAATGGCGGAGTGCCCTTTGCGGTTGAGGGCATAGGCATCTGCCCCTGCTCGCAAAATACTGTTGCCTATGGCCTCATTACCCCCCAGGCAGGCATAGTGAAACAGCGGTGTGTCGTTGGTGTCTTTTCTGCCTGCCATGCCCGGCAGCAGCCGTTGCACGGTGTTGAATATGTTTTCATTGCCGCCGGCTGCAGCCAGCATCAGCATGTTGACTCGCCCGGGGGCTTCCGCTTTGATGTTGGCATTGTACAGGTGCAGCAGGTCATTAAAGGTGTTTTCATCTCCGGCGGCTGCGGCCAGCATCAGCGCGGTCATGCCCTGCTTGTTGCGCGCCTCTATGGGAGCCCCCATGCGTATGGTCTCCATGGCGCTGTTGAGCTGCTTTGCGTGCAAACGCTGAAAACTGTTCAACAACTCCTCCTGCTGTATGGCGGGCGGTGCCGCCTGCGGCTGTTGCGCCGTGAGCGCAGCTGCCGCAAGTAAGAATACGCCACTCGGGGATATTATCTTCATGCCCGCCTGTACTTACTGCCGGTTATTGAATGCCGCTGCGGGTGAGCAGAGCGGAGGGGTCGGGGTCTCTCTGCATGAAGTCTCGGTACAGCTCTGCCGCGGGGCGACTGTTGCCTTGAGAGAGGATGCAGCGGCGGAAATCTCTGCCCGTGGCGGGGTTGAAGATACCCTCTTTTGCGAAGCGGGAGAAGGCATCTGCCTCCAGCATCTCTGCCCATTTGTAGGAGTAGTAGCCGGACTCATAGCCACCGTTGAAAATGTGGGAGAAGCAGCGCAGGCAGCTGTTGGCCTGCTCGGTAAGGTCAATGCGGTAGTCCGCCAAAATCTCGCGGTCCACCTCTTCAATATCGCGGTTCAGGTATTTTTCCGTAAAGGTGTGCAGCTCCAGGTCAATTTTACCGAAGCAAAGTTGACGCATGAAGAAGGAGGCCTCTCCATAGTTGCGGGCAGCCAGCATTTTTTGTTTCAACTCGGCGGGCAGGGGGGTGCCGTTCTCCCAATGGCGGGCAAAGCGGTCCAGGGCCTCGCTCTCCCAGCACCAGTTCTCGTTGATTTGGCTGGGCAGCTCCACGAAGTCCCATGCCACGTTGCAGCCGGAGAGCGACTCTACCTCCACATTGCTGAGCAGCTGGTGCAGCAGGTGCCCGAACTCATGGAACACGGTTTGTACCTCGTAATGGGTGAGCAGGGCGGGCTTGCCACCCACAGGCTTGCTCATGTTGCCGCACATTAGTGCCAAGTGCGGCAGGCGCGGGTTGCCGTTCATGGGGGGCAAGCCGCAGCTCAGGCAATCCATCCACGCTCCGGCGCGCTTGCTGTCGCGCGGGTACCAGTCCGCATAGAAAGAGCCCAGGTGCTCGCCCGTCTCTTCATCATGCACCTCGTAGAACAGTACCTCGGGGTGCCATACTTCTACCGCACCCTCGGGCAGCGCCTCCTCCTCTGCTATGCAGGCGGTGGGCTTTTGTGTAAGGCGTATGCCGTACAAGCCCGAGTAGATGGAGAACATGCCCTCCAGCACGCCTTGCATGGGGAAATAGGGGCGCAGCTCCTCGCTGTCGAAGTCGTACAGGGCTTTGCGCCGTTTCTCGTTCCAATACGCCACGTCCCAAGGCTTCATCACGGGCATGGGGGTGCCGCTTTGCTCCTCTGCAAAGTGGCGGATAGCCTCTTGCTCTGCCTCAAATGCGGGTTTCACGCGGTCGTGCAGGTCGTTAATGAAGTTAAGGGCGGTCATGCCCGTGCCGGCCATGCGGCGGGCGGTTACGTAGTCAGAGTATTTCTCATACCCCAGCATGGCGGCTTTTTCGGCACGCAGGGTGAGTATCTCGTTAATGAAACCGGTGGTGTCGTACTGCCCCGTGCCTTTATCATTCATGGCGTGCCAAATGCGGCTGCGCAGCTCCTCGTTGTCGGCAAAGGTCAGCACCGGTTGTACAGAGGTGAATTGAAGCGTGAAGCGCCACTGCGGGGCCGCCTCAGTGCCGTAGCCTTTGGCCAGGGCATCTTGGCGGGCGTTCTCGCGGGCGGATTCGGGCAAGCCTGCCAGCTCTGTCTCCTTGTCTGTCACATATTCCCAAGCGTTGGTGGAGTCCAGCACGTGCTCACCAAAGCTCTGGGAGAGCATGGCAAGTTTGGTGTTAATTTCTGTAAAACGGGCTTTTTGCTCCTCGCTCAGGTCTGCGCCATTTTCACGGAAGTCACACAGAGTCTCGCGGATAAAGCGTTGTTTTACCTCGCTGAGCTCCGCCACCCACGGCAAGCCTGCCGCTTTTTTCAGTACAGCATACAATTGCGGGTTTAGCGTAATGCTTGAGGAGTAGATAACCACCTCGGGCATCAGCTCGTTGATAACCTCTCGCACCTCGGGGCTATCCATCACGCTGCTCAGGTGGTGCAAACGGTGCCAGCCACGCATGACGGCTGCGCCCGAGGCCTCCAGCGCAGCAAAGCTGTTTTCGTACGTGGGCTCCTCCACCTTGCAAATAGTTTCCACCGCGGCTTTTGCCTGCTCAATAGCCTCTCGTATCTCCACGCGGGCGCGTGCGGGCGTCAACTTGCTCCACTCTACCAATAATTCGCTGTTCAGAAAAGGTTTGTCATTCATGCTACCTGTACTATATCACCCCTTACCCCCTCCACGCAAGCTGTATCCTACCCCAATCGCGTCATTTTATACGTGTGTTGTATCTATGTTGACGCCTCTTTGTGGAGGCTCTACTCATGCGAGCCCGTAAGGGTGAGCTATCATGCCCTGCTATCATGTGCAGCGACAGCAAAACTATCATGCGAGCCTTGCGAGCTATCATGCAAGGAGCGTAGCGATGCTGCCCATTCATTTTGGATTTTGTCTGTTGAATGTTTTGGTAGGGTGCTTGCGGTCATTCTCCTCGCAGTATACCCAAAAAAAGCCACTGCGTATGGTGGCACAGTGGCTTTGGGAGAAGGTGTGGGCAAAAGCTTATTTCACTTCCTCGGGGGTGATATTTTTGGCCTCTCCGTTGACAATGAGTTTAACGGGGGCAGGGTTGGGGGTGGTGGTGGTGAGTTTGTAGGAGGTCACCTTGCCGTCCTGCCACTCCATGTCTACCGTAATGTTACCACGGGCACGTATGCCTTTAACGGAGCCGTTCTTCCAGGCATCGGGCAGGGTGGGCAACAGCTCAATTTGCCCTGCGTGGCTTTGGATGAGCATCTCGCTCATGCCGCCGGTCATGCCGTAGGTGCCGTCCATCTGCATGGGCGGGTGATTGCCGAAGAGGTTATCGAGCAGGTTGTAGCGGATGTAGTGTTGCACCATGCTGTAAGCGTTTTCCGTGTGGCCGAAACGTGCCCAGAGGGCGGTGCGCCAAGGCCAGGTCCAGCTGCGGCGGTTGTCTCCGGAGAGCCCGCGCAGCTCCAGACTCTTCATGGCAGCTTTGGCAAACTCGGGGGTTTTAGCCATGGAGATAGAGGTACCGGGGAACACGCCGATGAGGTGAGAGGTGTGGCGCTGGCCCTTCACCATGTTGGGGCGGTCCACAATCCACTCTTGCAGGTAGCCGTCGCGGCCTATGCGGTTGCCTACAAGGCGGTCTCGCTTGTCGGCCAGAGTTGCGGCCCACTCGGCATCCGTGCCGAGGATTTCTGCCGCCTTGATGGTGTTGTCGAAGAGCTCCCAAATGAGCTGTTGGTCGTGGGCGCAGCCGTCTTCTACCGGGCCCCATTCATGTGACCAGCCCATGGGGCATACCAGCGAGCCGGCTTTAATTTCCTTAAGCTCGGGGTGCTCAGCTGTGCTCAGCGGTTTTTTTGCTCCTTTCGGCCCGGTTGTTAAAAGTCCGGCACCTTCGGCACCAATCTCCTTGAGCTCGTCCTCCCAATAGTAGCAGATATTTTTGAGCAGGGGGTAAGCCACCTCTTGCAGGTATTGTTTATCTTGCGTGTAGAGGTAGTGGTCCCAAATATGCAGGGCATACCAAGCATTGACGGGCGGGTTCCATTTGATCCAGCCGCCGCCGCCCCACGGGTTTTGGGAGATGCGGGTGGTCCACCCACGCACATGGGGGCCGAACTCCGCCTTGGTCATCTCATGCAGGGGCTGCTCCATGGCGCGTATAAAGTCTATGAGCGGTTTGTGGCACTCGGAGAGGTTGGCAACCTCTGCCCCCCAGTAGCACATTTGCAGGTTGATGTTGTTGTGGTAGTCGCATGCCCAAGGGGCGTGCACCTTGTCGTTCCAAATTCCCTGCAGGTTGACAGGCAGGTTGCCGGGTTGGGAGCCGGCAATGAGCACGTAGCGGCCGTACTGGTAGATGGTGGCCTCCAGCTCGGGGTCGGGCTTGCCGTGTTTGCGGTAGGCATCCAAGCGTTCATCCGTGGGCAACTTGGCTACATTTGCCGGGCTTTTGCCCAAGTCTATGCAAAGGCGGTCGTAATACTGCTTATAGTCTGCATGGTGAGTCTCGCGCAGCTCTTTGAGGCTTTTGTCGGATGCTGCGTTGAGAATAGAGATGTTCTTATCTGCCGGGTTGCCTCCCTTCCACCCGGCGGCATAGTCCATCTTATAGTCCGTTGCCATGGATACCAGAATCACCACGGAGTCCGCACCCACCACGTGTATGTAGGGGATGTTGTTTGCCGAGTAGGAGACTGTCATGGCATCCTTTACCCTGGGCGGGTGGTTGTAGGTAACCGCAACATCCCCCGCTTGCCCTTTTACGGTGGCAGAGCCGCCTTTTACCTGTACCATGGCACGCCCCTCAAATTTTTCACCATTGGCTAAGGTGCCGCTCATGATGATGGTGTTACCGCTCACGCTGTAGTTGACATTATGGTACGGTGTGAGGGCAATATCTGCCGTAATGCCACCTTTTTTGTCCGTCTTGGCGGCGTATACCAGCACGTTGTCGGGGCGGCTTACAAAGCATTCTCTCAAGTGGCGCACTCCATCTGCCGTAAAGGAGGTATAGGCCGCTGCTTTCTTCAAATCTAGGGAGCGCATGTAGTCTTGCGTTTCTCCCCTGTAGTTGAAGCTGACATAGAGATTACCGAAGGGTTGGTAGCTGCCGAATTGGTCTTGCCCGGACATCGGGCCATAAAGGTAATTGCGGCCGTTTTCGATTAAGTTGGAGCCCCCGCTCCACAGGCTCACCTCGTTGAGGTTGACACGCTCCAGCTTATCTCCGCCAAACACCGTGCCGCCGATGCGCCCATTGCCTACGGGGAGGGACTGACTCTCCCACGCGTCGGCTCTGCCGATGCCGGTTTTATTGTTGATTTGCAGTGGGTTCACGGCCGACTTGCCCGGTATGTTGTCAGCATGGCTGAACGGCAAGGTGGCAGTATCCACAATGGCCGGTTGTTTGTACCACAGTAATTCAGATGCCGCCGGGGACTCTGCCGCCATGGCAAAACTGCATGTGGTAAGGGCTAGTGTCGTAATGGTGCGATACGTAGTCATGATATGTTGTTTTGAGCGGTTATCGGCTCTGCAGAGCCATAGATGATTTCCACGCGCAGGGCGGTGTCGCCCAAGCGTATGATAGTGCCGTCGTTGATGGGAACTTGCGGGCTGTAGCTGTTGATGTGGTCATCATTCACTTGAATGCCGTTGGTGGAGTTGAGGTCCGATATCACCAGTCCCGTACTGCCCAGCTCAATGCGAGCGTGCATGCGCGATACTCCGTTCTCCGGCAGCTGCAAATGTACGGTTTCGGGGTCTCGGCCGATGATGATGCCGCCCTCTTTTGCCAGCTCCGAGAAACGGATGAGCTGCTCCCAGGGCTCGCCGTTTGCTAACAAACCAAACAAGCGCAACATGCCACCGGGTACATGATTGCCCACAAAGCTGATGCGCTGGCCGGAGCCTCCTGTGGTGCTGCCGGGTAAGCCCTTGCCCAAGGACCACTTGCGCCGCAGCGGGTGGTGTATGGGCAGCGGCTCTATGTGAATGGGGGCTTGATCCTCCTCCGGTATTTGCGTGGCGCGGCTCTGCGGGTTTGTGGCCCCGGAGCGAATAGTGCCCTCCGTATGCTCATCCGCATAAAAGGATTGCCGTGCATACAGCAAGCGAGCATGCACCCCGATAAGCTGCGCACGCGCCTCCGTAAGCTCGCTCTCGAGCCCCTGTATACGCTGTGCCAAATCGGCTACTTGTTGCTCCTCGTTCTTGCTGTTGTCAGCATTCATGGCTTATTATACTAGCATACGCAACATGGCTCTGCAATACAAAATTACGGGGCGGGGGGCAGATATCAGTGCGAAAATGTTATATCCCACCCGTTTTTCTGCTTGACTCTGTATGCTGATGGTGGTAATGATGAATCATCATGACAGTACGAACTTTAAGCAGACGTATTGGAGTGCTTTCTCTCGGGCTACTGCCTGTATTGCCCGCCGTTGCGGTGGCGGCATTTGCAGCGTCGGCAGTGGCCTCTGCTAGTGAGCTTCCTGCGGGCGTTGTGTCCGCTATTGATAATGGTGACTACAATGAAGCACAAAATGCTTTGATTGCAGCCCTCAAGGGTAAGCAGATTACCCCTGCATCGGCAGATGTATTGCACATGGCCATGTTGCTGGATGTAATACGCACCACAGACCCGGCCATTATGACCGAATTTGCGGCAGAGTCCAAAAACAAGTGTAAGTTCCTGGCTGAGTTTGCGGCAGATGCCGAGTGGCTGGAGCTGTACTTGGGCTGCGGCTTGGTGCCCTACCACACCCCAATGGGTATAGATGTGCTCTACCGCATTTGGAAAGAGGAAAAAGGTAAGGTAAAAAATAAAGGCTTGGCTGTGGCTCTGGCCTCTGTTTGGGGCGGTGGTGAAACGGACCCCAACCCGCCCATTGCTAAGAAAAACCCGCAGCGCTTTAACCCCGTGTGGCGCTACAATTTCTTCCAAAAACATGCCAAAGATGGTCGCATGCACCCCGGGTACAAAAAGTTGCGCCCGTGGGAGCTGCGCTTTACGGTAGGCATACCCCAGCAAGACTGGGATGACGAGTCTTTTGAATGGGCCTTTGAGAATATCAACGTGCCGTGGGATCGCTACGACTACGCTTGCTGGGCGGCTGTGTATACGGACCCCTCCATGTTTGGTGATACCGTACAGGGTGGTATGTATAATTACCCCTATGCTGATATCAGCTGGGCAGAGGCCACTCACCGCAACGGCGGCGTGTGCGGTGCCATGTCTCACTTGGGCTGTGTTGCTGCCATGGCGCATGGTATACCGGCTTATACTGTGGGGCAACCCGGGCACTGTGCCTATGGGTTCCGTATTAAGCGTGGTGACTGGCGTGGCGGATTCGGCGGCCCGGACGGCGGCATGCACAACCGCATCTTCGGTAATCAGGCCCCCACCTCTTACCTGCTCATGGAGACGGTGTTTAAGGATGACGCCACCATCGAGAAGGCATACCGCCATAGTCACTGTGCCAAAGCTCTTGAGGCAATCGGTGATAGGGATGCCGCCATTGCCATGTGGGAGAAAACCCTTAAAATCTCCCCGCTGCACCCGTTCTTCCGCGCTTCTTACCACAAGCTTCTTATAGAGCGAGGCCTCACTCCGGATCAAGCGTTTGAGTATTTGTCTGCCCTGATTCCTCTTTATGAGAAGAACGGCTTTGCCGCCATTAACGTGGCTGCCGATTTGCAGGCTCAATTGGATGGCATGACGGATGATCAACGCGCTACCCTGTATGGCAAAATGCACGAGATGATTGCCGGCACCCCGGCTTCTTGGGCTACCAAGAGCGAACCCATTATTGAGAAACAGTCGGAGTCTCTCAAGAGCCCGGAGGCTAAAGAAAAGTTCTTGGCTGCTGTGTTTGCCATCCACATGAATGCGAAGGATGCCACCACCTTCGGGCAAATTTTGGAATGGGCGGTTAAAACATACATGGCCAATGGGCAAGAGGAGCTCTTCGGCCGTGCATTCTCCAAAGCCGCAGCCTCTGCTGAGGCCTCCGACAAGGCAGATGCAGAGCGCACCAAGAAGATGACAGCGGCTTACAACAAAGCTATCATTGCGGCAGAGCAGGCGCGCTCTGCTCCCGCCTTTAAGGCCCTTACAGAGGCTGCTGCCAAAGTTGCCGGTAAGTGTACGGTCAATACCCCCCTCAAGGCGGCTAAAGAGTTGCCCGGCAAACCGGCTGAGGCAGCACTCTTCCGCATCTCTACCACTATATCATATGACACCCCGGCCTGGCACATTAACGTGACAACACCTACGGGCGGTAAGTGCCATACGGCTAAGGAGGAAAAACCGCACTTCATTGTGGAGCTGCCGGAGCGCAAGTCGCTCACCGGTTGCATCATCCGCAAGACGGACGGCAACGAGGGCCGTATGAAAAAAGCCACCGTGTACACCAGTGAGGACGGTGCCACTTGGAAACCGCGTGAATCTACCGACAACATGCCCAAAGAATGGGTGGTCAGGTTTGCGGATGGTACACCCGGCAAGTGGGTAAAGGTAGAGTTTGATAACTCTGCCGCAGCGGATTTTGCCCACATCTCACACTTTGTCATTTACACCAAATAACCCCCAGCATTTATATGAATATGAAACACATGCTACTTTCAACCATGCTCCTGCCGGGGGCTGTAATGGTAAGCCAAGCCGCCACGCTCTCCTTCCCCGAGGTGCCGGCAGCAAAAGAACAGGCAGCCAAAGAGGGTAAACCCTGTTTGGTCGTGTGGTACGGCTCAGACTGGCAGGCGGACTCCCGCGCTTTTTGCAAGGCTTGGGAGAACGTTGCCAAAGAGCATGCCACCACGTTTGTTTTCGGCCAGTTTGATGATAAAACCGGGCTCAAGGTGGATGTTCGCAAAAAGGTATTACCCATAGAGCATTATAACCTGCCTGCCGTAGTGCTGTTGGCTCCCAATGGTACATTTATGGCAGAGTATGATGGTGCCCAAGTGAGCAAAAAACCCGATAAGGTGATGAAAAAACTCACCAAATTGGCTGCCAAAGCTAAAGAGTTTTCAGAGTTAGCAGACAAAGCCGCTAAGCTCAGCGGACCGGATGCCGCTAAGGTTGCCGGGCAGGCGTTGGAGCTGTTGCCTGCTCAGTTTGCCCTGCGTTGTGGCTCACTCACCGGCATCATCCGCAAGCAAGACCCTGAAGATACCACCGGCTACAAGGCTCTTTTCGCTATGGAGCACATGGCCATGTACGGAGAAATTAAGGGCCTGCTCCAAGGGGGTAAGGATGGTAAACTCAGCGGCAAAGACCGCAAGTTTGCCGATGCTGAGGCCTATGTGCGCAAAGTGTTGGATACCGACCTGATGAAGCAGAAAAAGTACCGCCACCGCCGCCAGCAATGGCTGGCCGGTCTGGCCTATGTGCTCAGAGAACGCATTGTCTCTACCACTAAACCGCAAGACCGCGATACCACCCCCATTACCAAGGTATACAAAGAGCTCATCGCCCTCGACCCCGACACCCAGTACGCCAAGGGTGCTAAGCGCTTTGTTCATTACTGGAGCTCGGATTCCGTTACCATCATTGAAAACGGATTCTACGAGAGCGGTCACCAAACCCTGGGCTTTGAGAAAGATTGGCGCGTCAATGTTACAGATTCCATAGACGGGCCCGGTGAATACACCTTCTCTCTCATCCCCGTTGATAACGGCGGCATGGTAACGCGCAATTACCGCCTGCTGGTTAATGGTAAAGAGGTGGCCAAGGCAGATGCCCCCGCCGACAAAAATACCAAAACCGTGCAGTTCAAGGTGCCTGCCGTACCCAAGGGCGCCAAGGTAGAGGTTCAGCTCACCGCTCAATGCAACGACGGTTGGTTCGGCTGCTCCGGCCATATCCGCATGGAGAAAAAGTAAGCCGCCCACCCATATATACCACTAATGTTCAGCGCACGCGCCGCACCCCCGGCCCGTGCGCTGTTTGTTGCCGTAAATCTCTGGCTTGATAAAGGTAAAACTTTGCAAATCCTAAAATCAAATCTTTGCATCTTTCAGTGCATGCGCGCCGTAACATCGCTCAGCGGTCTGTGAGGAAATTTTTTATTGTTTTTAATTAACGTATGTGGTAGAGTAATACCATGATAGTGCCTGCTAAGTTTGTGCGTGCCTTGCCCCCTGTGGTGGGGGACTGTTTTAAAAAGTGGGCGGAGTATCTGTACAGCTCTGTGCCCTTTCAATTGGCGGACAGCAAAATCCACTCCACCGCCCATACGGAGCGTGTGCTGCTCTATGCCTTGCTCATTGGCGGTGGCGAGGCCGGGGTGGATGAGCGCACCCTCACCATTCTGGCTCATGCCGCCGTTTTTCATGATACCCGCCGTGTGGAGGATGGCAAAGACACCGGCCACGGTGCCCGTGCCGCCGTCTTTTACGAGGAGTTTTGCCGCACCCATGCAGAGGTAGAGTTTATGCCCGAGGCCGCCTGTCTGATGCGCTACCATGACCGCCGGGATGACCTCGGCGAGCAAGCCATCGCCACCGCTTTCCCCGATTCTGCAGAGCAAGTCATCCAACTCTTCCGCATCTTTAAAGATGCCGACGCGCTGGACCGCTGGCGCCTTGGCCGCCGGGGCCTCAACCCGGACTACCTGCGCACAGACAAAGCCACCCACCTGGTAGACTTTGCCAAAAAACTGGTAATGCTTACCTCTATACCTTGAGGCGTACTCAAGCTCACATCATCAACAATGACTCGCCTGCCAAAAACGCCGGGCTTCATTTTTTAACATCGGGCTCATATAGCGCGTGCGCAACAGTTCGCAATCCCTGTGCCCCATTTCCAACTGTAACTCCGGCAGGTTTCTGAAATACGCCGCATGGTAACTCGCAAAAGTGTGGCGGCAAACATCCGGCACCCAGTGGTCAAACCCCGCTGCCTGCCGCAAGGCTCGCCACCGCCGTTGCCAATTTTTGGGTATCACCCGCTCTTGAGGGCGTAGCTGCTTAAGCCCGCGCAAGGGCACCACGCGTCCGCCCCCTGTCTTGCGAAGGTATTGACGGTAAAACGGAAATATACCGGGATGAGTTTGTCGATATTTTGAGTAGCGGGAATAAGTGTGATTATACGGCTGGAGTAGAAGTATGATTGGCAAAGGCCAATATACGATTTTTTGTGATGGCATGATTCAGGAGCATGCGCCTGCGTTTTTTTTTCTTGCTTTGCCTAAGTCATTTGATACAATGGGCACCATGAAGTTATATGCCTTGATATCAGCTTTTTTATGGATGGGCGCCGGCGTGAGCGAGGCGATTTGCCGGCAGGGTGTAGAAGAATAGTGTATGCCGTATCAAAGAAAATAATGTGTGTAAATATATGTAATTATAGAAACTGTTATTTGATGTATATGTGATTAGAATAAAAGAAATATAAATATGATTTTTTTCATATATTGTGAAAAATGAATGTATGACGAAGAAGTCGAACTAGGAAGAAAAACTTCATGGTTGCAAGAAAAATGAGTAGCGAAGAATAAAAATAAAGATATAAAATAGTGATGAATGCAGATATACAGGGAGAATTATTTAATTTTTCAACCGAACGTGAGGAGAGTCCGGGTATTCTCATGTATCAAAGTGGTATATTCTATACAAAATATGCTTAATGCTACAAAGAAAGAATATTAAGTAGCTTGCAAAAATGATATTAAACAATGATTATTTGAGCAATTTCGTTTGCGTTTTTCTCTTGCCTTACAATAATCCTGTGGTACAATGAGCACCATGAAGTTATATGCCCTGATATCAGCTTTTTTATGGATGAGCACCGGCGTGAGCGAGGCGATATGCCCGCCGGAGGAGGAAAAGCGGGTGCATGCCATGATGCAGGCTGCCGAGAAACCGAATGATGTGTTTTTTACGGAGCTGTGTGTGCGTAATTTCAGTACTTTGCATGAACCCTTGCAGTGGGAGGAGGACGATGTGGAGTATGGACGCTCTTCTTATGACCGTACGGAGGAGTATGCCGAAACACGCTATGTGGAGCTTTACCACATTTTGAACAGTGGGCAGAGTGTTGAGCAAAAGACGCAAGCCTACTGTGCCCTGGTGGAGGCCCACCCCGAAATGGCCGAGGAATTGATGGAGATTCTGCTGATGCAGTATTACCTTGCAGACAAAAAGATGCCGGATTACTGCGGGCCGCTGCCTCACACCCGCGAGGAGTATCGGCAGATGGCAGAGCAGTTGTTCCGCGCACCCGGGCTGAATTGGGGCATGCGCGGCAAAAGCGGGATGACACCCGCCGGAGTTCTCTTCCGCTTTGCCATGGGCACTAAAGAGGTGGAGCCTTTGGTAGAGTATTTTTGCCGATACGCGGCGTTTGATGAGACGGATTGCGTGTACGACCACCCCGCAGTTGCCTTGGCTACCATGGCAGATTGTCCGCAGGCTTTGAGCATTCTGTTGGCGCGCGGTAATACCACACCCGAGTTGGCGGCATATTGCATACGCGTGATGCAGCATAGCCATGCACTGCAAGTTTTACCGCGCGATATAGCGGAAATGTACTGTGGTCTTTTCTATTTAAGCAACAACAGTATGTACCGAGACCGCTTGAAGTTGCACTATGCCATGCAGCTTCGCAGCCGTGAGCAGGGGTATGCGTTGTTAGATTTGCTTTTGCCGTTATTGACCGAGCAACAATTGCAGGGGACCGCACCCGCCCCCGTGGTGCGTGAGGAAGCTGTTGCCCCTGCGTACCCCTCGTTACAGCTGCGTTGCCCCGCGCTGTTGCCAAGTGTCACGCAACAGGCTGCCCCGCCTGCGGAGGCTCGGCTGCCGAAAGATGCGGACCATTATGAGGAGGAGCCGCCTGCGCCCGTAACGGAGATACCCGACTACTCGGCAGCGGAGGTGGAGCGTGCCGTGGCCCGCATGGCTGCACTATTGCGTGCGGATTCTGTGGTGTCTGTCAATCAGGTATTGGATGAAGATGCGCCCTTGGCGCAGGAAAAGGAAGAAATGGTAACTGCGGCAAGAATACTGTATCTGGATACGTATAAGCACAAGCGCATTCCGCCATGTGTGGCTCAATATGAGCTTGTACATCAACATGTTGTTGATTGGTTAGAGGCTGCTGTTGAAAACGCACAGGATGATACCTATACAGCGGAGGATTTGGCCGACGATTTACAATCGTTCGAGACGGATGTGGCGTTGGATGCCTTGGAGGGAGCGTACTACGTGAAGTGGGAAAAGTTGTTGCAGGAACAGACGCGAGAGGTGGATATTGCCGTGCCGTTGCAATTGCAGGGTAATGAAACGGAGGTGTGCATTACGGTTGCAGCATCTGCCCCGGGCAAGGTGCAATCCGTAACCTATAAGCGGGAGGGGGCTGGTGGCACGCCGTGGGCTCCGGTAGTGCGGTATCGCTCTTATGTGCCGGTGGGAGGGGACTCTACCCTTTTGCTGGAACCTGCCTACCGGCAACCGGTGGTTTATGCGGAGCAGGAGATTCATGATTTTATTGAACGCACGCCCATTGTTGCTTTCTCGGTTCATGACTTTGCTTTGCAGATTGGGCATACGCTGCGCTATGTGGGTTATGCCCCGGATTATGCCTTCAATGGCGTATGCTCTCAATGGCGTATTTTTGAGGCAGATGGCTCATTGTCCGAGGAGTCCACTCTGCCCGCCCCGGTAGAAAAGGTGATTCCTGTTATCATTCGCTTGGTCAAATAAGAGATAACCCATAGAGTATACCATTGGCGGAGGTGGGGGGCGGAAGCCCCTTGCGCCGGTACGTTGCGCTCTTTGTCTCTTGTTACAAAATCTCTTCAAAAAATCCGCCGCCGAGGAGGCGTTCGCCGCGGTCGGCATCGGGGGCGTAAACAGCGCAAACTTGGCCGAGGGCGAGGGCTCGCACGGGGGCATCGAAGTCGAGGCGGTAGCGGCCGGGGGCAATGGGGGTGCAGGTGGCATGCACGGCGGCGGCACGGTAGCGGGGTTGAGCCATGACGCGCTCGGGCAGGGGCTGCAAGGTGTTGGTAACAGAGCCGATGATGGCACTGCGGGAGTACAGCCCCGGGGTTTCCTGCCCCTCATAGCCCAGGATGAGGCGGTTTCTTTTTAAATCCTTGCCTACTACGACGTATGCCACGCCCTCCCGCGGGGATGCCACATGGTGCCCTTTGCGCTGGCCCATGGTGAAGAGATGCAGGCCATCGTGTCGCCCCAGTTTTTTACCGGAGAGGTCTACGATGTCGCCGGGGTTGTCGGGCAGGTAGTGGCGTAAAAAGTCGCTCATCTTCACTTGGCCGATAAAGCAGATGCCTTGGGAGTCTTTTTTCTCTGCATTGGGTAGGGCAAAGCGGCGGGCAATATCCCGCACTTGGGGTTTGGTGATTTGCCCCACGGGGAATACGGCATGTGCCACTTGCTCCGGCCGCATGAGGGCGAGGAAGTAGGATTGGTCTTTATTGCGGTCTGCCCCGCGCAAAATGTAGCTGCCCTCGCCTGCAATATCAAGCCTGTTGGCATAGTGCCCCGTGGCAACGGAGGAGAAACCTTGCTCTAATGCGTAGTCGAGCAGTACGCCGAACTTCATTTCGCGGTTGCAGAGGACATCCGGGTTGGGGGTGGAGCCGTTGCGGTAGCCCTCTATCAGGTAATTGACCACGCGGTTGCGGTATTGCTCAATGAGGTCTACCACGCGCAGCTCTATGCCCAGCTTGCGGCACACGCCCAGGGCATCTTCAATATCTTGCTCCCACGGGCATTCGCCGGGTATGTTTTCCTCATTCACCCAGTTTTTCATGTAGGCTGCAACAACCTCGTGCCCTTGCTCTGTGAGCAGGGCTGCGGCTGCGGCGCTGTCTACGCCGCCACTAAGTGCTACCAATATCTTAGCCATGGGTGGTGAAAATGCGGGTGTAGGTGCTTGCGGGGAGGGGGACGAGGCGGGGCTCTGCTAAGTCCAGATACATGAGCAGGGCTTGGGTGATGAGGTCTGACACGGTCAGGTCGTTGATTTTACACAGCTCGCGGATGGTGTCTGCATCTTCCTGCGTACACCTGTAGCTGAGCGTTATCAAGTCATCATTCATCCGCGCTCATGATAGCAGATTTTGAGTGAACTGGCAACACCGATTTGTGATTTACGATTTACGGATTTACAATTTACAAAGTCAAAGCTCGGCGCCCTGCGGGCGCAAGCGAAGCCGAATTTTTGAGCCCCGGCGGTGAAACTGCGTGAGCGCTCCCCCCTTCTTTGGGTAACCTGAACAAACAGGCCCTCCTTGCAGGGATCGCATTTATTTTTGTATCTTTCTCGGAATTTCCGTCTTCGCGCTACGGGGCTATGCTGAAGCAGGTAAATTAAAAGTAACGGCGTAAGTTATTTATTTTTAAATTGTAAATGGTAAATTGTAAATCGTAAATCCCCCGGGGCGTGTTTTGGGGTTGCAGAAACGCCTTTACATGGGTATAATAGCTGCATTCAAAGGAGTTGACACCATGTATACGCTCAGATACGAACCTGTTCCCGCCGCATTTTATCAATCCACCCGAGATAAGCTGGCTGCGCAGCTGCCTGCCGGCAGTTTGGTGATTGTACACGCTAATGATATTTACCCCACCAATGCAGATGGTACTTTGGCTCACCACCAAAATGCCAACCTCTTTTACCTGACCGGTATAGACCAAGAGGAGACAGTGCTGATGATGCGCATTGGCGAGGATGGCCAGCATGAGGATACCCTGTTGCTGCGCGAAACGAATGAGCATATCGTGATCTGGGAGGGGGCACGCCTTACCAAGGAGGCCGCTACGGCTCTGAGCGGTATTGCAGATGTGCGGTGGACGGATGAGTACAATGCCCTGTTGGCTGCTTGGGTGCCCGCCGCTAAGCAAGTGTGGTTGGAGCGCGATAACCACCCGCGCCGCCTTACCTATGTTCAAACCCGCAACGAGCGCATGGCGGCGGCCTTGCAGGCCTCTTACCCGGATGCCGTGCTGCACAGCATTTATGATACTCTGGCGACCATGCGTTTGGTTAAGACGGAGGAGGAGCTGGTGCAGCTGCGCGAGGCTTGCCGTATTACCGGCGAGGGGTGGGTTGAAACCCTGCGCCAAGTGAAACCCGGTATGGGCGAGTGGGAGATTGAGGGCTTGCTGAGCTCTGCTTACATTCGTCGCCGCGCCCGCAAGTTCTCGTTCCACCCCATTATTGCATCCGGCAAAGATACTTGCGTGCTGCATTACATTACGAACCACAAACGCTGTGAGGACGGCGACCTCATTCTCTTTGACATTGGTGCGGAGTACGGCGGCTATGCCGGGGATATGACCCGCACCATACCTGCCAACGGCAAGTACACCCCGCGCCAAAAAGCCGTGTATGAGGCTTGCTTGGCCGTACACCGCTACGCCCGAGAGATTATGCTGCCGGGCCTCAAGAAGTCTGAGTATGAGCGCATGGTACGCGTACGCATGGCTGCGGAGCTGGTGAAACTGGGCTTGTTAACGCAGGAGGAGGTGGATGCCGCCCCCGAGAACCCGCTTTGCGTACGCAAGTATTTTATGCATGGTACCTCTCACCCCCTGGGTTTGGATGTGCACGATGTAGGCCCCGCAGACCCCGTGTTTGCAGAGAATCAAGTGTGGACTATTGAGCCCGGTATTTATATTCCGGCGGAGAATATAGGTATACGCATTGAGACAGATGTTGTCATTCATACCGACCATACGGAGGACCTCATTCCCAACGCACCGCTGGATGTAGCAGATATTGAAGCCTTAATGGCAGAGTAGTTTTGGCAGCTGTTGTTGAGGTGGTTTTTAGCGAAACTGTTGCAGATAATCAATCAGCGCATTTACATCTGCATCGCTTGTAATGCCGGGGGGGAGCATGGTGGAGTTCCACTGTTGCCCTTTAACGGTGATGGGGCCTTGCAGCCCGTTGCGTATGATGCTCTCCAACCCCGGGCGATTGGGGGAGGGGGTGAGCCATTCCGAGCCTTGCAGGGGCGGGTAATTACCCGCTTGCCCCTCACCGTTTTTACCGTGGCAAATGGCACATTTGGCGGTGTACAGGGCTGCGCCGGGGGCTGTGCTGCGCGCGGCCGCCAGCAAGGGGAGTTGTTGGTGTGCTAAGGCGTGTGCCAGCAAATCTGCATCATCCCCGGGCAGGGTGGGGTGCTCTGCAAGCATTGCCTGCTTTACTAAAGGGGTAAGGGCTGTGCCGTGTTGCCATTGTTGCAGGCATGGCAGTGGCGTGCCCGCAAAAGAGTCCGTATGGCAGAGCATGCAGCCCCTTTTGCGGGCGGCGTGCTCCCACGGGCTCGGGGCACTTTCTACATAAATCAGAGCGGCCAACCCCATGACAAAAAGCACAAGGCAGGCCGCTGCTGTAAATTTTCTCATGGTAAGTTACGGTTCAACGGGGCCGCCCTCGGGGTCGAGCTCACGGCGCACGCGGGCACCGAGCATGCCGAGTTTTTCGTCCAGCATTTCATAACCGCGGTCTATGTGGTAGAGCCGGTGAATCTCTGTGGTGCCCTCTGCTGCCAACGCAGCCAATACCAGGGCGGCACTGGCTCTCAAGTCGCTGGCCATTACGGGGGCGCCGCTCAGACCCTCCACACCGGTAATGATGGCCGTGCCGGCATCTACCTTGATGTTGGCTCCCATGCGCTTGAGCTCGGAGCAGTGCATGAAGCGCTGCGGGAAGATGGTGTCCTTCACCACGCTGATGCCCGGGGTAACGGCGAAGAGTGCCGTCATTTGAGCCTGCATGTCTGTGGGGTAGCCCGGGTACGGGTTGGTAAGAATTTTGCCGCTGCGCGGGTTGGCACCGGGTTTCACGAATACGGAGGTGCCGTCCTCATTGTACTCTACCACGTGGCCGCATTCTACCAGCAGGTCGGAGATACTCTTCATGTGCTCGCGGCATACGCGGTTGAGGGTGATGCCGTCGCTGTACATGGCACCGGCCACCATGAAGGTGCCTGCCTCAATGCGGTCCGGTATGACGGTATGCTCGCAGCCGTGCAGTTTCTCTACACCGTGAATGGTGATGGTGCGGGAGCCGGCACCCTCAATGCGGGCACCCATCTTGTTGAGGAAGTTTGCCAGATCCACCACCTCGGGCTCACGGGCGGCGGATTCAATAACGGTTTTGCCCTTGGCCAGCACGGCAGCCATCATCAGGTTATCCGTACCCAGCACGGTGGGGCCGCTGTCGCCACGCATATCTACCGTGGTGCCGACAAGCCCGTTGGGGGCTTCAATCACCATGTTGCCACCTTTAACGCGCACACGGGCACCCAAGGCTTGAATAGCACGCAAGTGCAGGTCTACCGGGCGGTCTCCAATCACACAACCGCCGGGCAGGGGCAGGGTGCAGCGTTTCATGCGGGCCATCATGGGCCCGAGCAGGCAGATGGAGGCACGCATCTTGCGTACTTGCTCGTAGGAGGCACTGCTGCTGATACCATCCGGGGATTCTATGCGAACCGTACCGCTGGAGCGCTCCACGGAGGCCCCCAGCTGACTCAATATCTGAATCATATAGTTGGTGTCGGAGACATCGGGTACACGTGAGATTCTCACGGGTTCATCCGTCAGCAAAGCCGCGGCGAGTATGGGTAGGGAGGCGTTTTTTGAGCCGCTGATATTGACGGCTCCCTGGAGTCTGTGTCCACCTTCTACAATGAGCTTGTCCATGGTTGAAAAATTGGTGTATATTGCGCTGTGGTAATTCTACCAGATGATGTGCAAAAAGCAAGCATGAAGTTTACTCTTTTGTAACTATCTTTCAACCCCCGCTTGCTGCCTGCTTTATATGTACGCCGATTTTTTTGCCTATCTTTCAAAAATGCTGCATTTTTTGTAAAAAAAAGTAAAATAATATGCCCCTGCATTTCATTTGCATGGCAAAGGTAATGCTGATTAGGCTTGCAACTTACGTAAAATAAGGTAAAATAGCTGTGTTATGGCAGATCGTACACAGACAGACCCCGTTCGTATGGAAAAGATTGTGAGCCTTTGTAAGCGCAAGGGCTTTATATTTCAGGCTGCAGAGATTTATGGCGGCTTGAACGGTTGCTGGGACTACGGTCCCTTAGGTGTTGAGCTCAAGCGTAATCTGAAGGATTACTGGTGGCGCGTGTATGTGCAGGAGCGCCCGGATGTGGTGGGTATGGATGGCTCCATCCTTACGCATAACTCCGTGTTGGTGGCATCCGGGCACGTAGGCGGTTTCTCTGACCCGCTGTGTGATTGCCTGCTGAGCAAGGAGCGTTTGCGTGCAGACCAAATCCCCGCTCAAAGCGGTGTGGCTTATTGGTGGAAAGGTGCCGCCGCCAAGGATGGCTCCTGGAGCTCCGCCAAAGAGTTCTCCATGCTCACCGCAGAAGGTACTGAAAAAGAGGCCAAGGCTGCCCGCCGCAGTGCCCAGCAGTACTACAGCCAAATCTCCGGTAAAAATATCCCCTTGGCAGACATTGAGCTTGCAGAGG
Source organism: Akkermansiaceae bacterium (assembly GCA_015062045.1). Lineage (GTDB taxonomy): Bacteria > Verrucomicrobiota > Verrucomicrobiia > Verrucomicrobiales > Akkermansiaceae > Akkermansia. The sequence goes on along the minus strand of SUVJ01000010.1, from coordinate 4,664 downwards.
AAAGCACTGAAACCGTGACAGACAGCACCCGCTACAACCCCTCCAACGGTTCTTTGGTGACAGAGGCTCGCTCCTTCAACCTCATGTTTAAAACTACCATCGGCGCTACGTCCGATGAGAATGACCCGTCCTCCATCGGTTGGCTGCGTCCCGAGACGGCTCAGAGCATTTTCTGCCAGTACAAGAACGTGCTGGACTCCTCACGCATGAAGTTGCCCTTCGGCATCGCTCAAATCGGTAAATCCTTCCGCAATGAGATTAACCCGCGTAACTTCACCTTCCGCTCCCGTGAGTTTGAGCAGATGGAGGTAGAGTACTTCTGCCGTGCTGAGAATGGCTTTGCCCTCACCGATGAGTGGCTGGAGTTCTGCCTCAAGTTCTATGAGAACATTGGCATTGCTCGTGAGAAGATTCATATTCTGGATGTACCGGAGGAGGAGCGTGCCTTCTATTCCAGGAAGACATACGACCTGGAGTACGAGTTCCCCTTCGGTGTGCAGGAGCTCATGGGTATTGCTTACCGTACGGACTATGACCTGGGCCGCCACCAAGAGGGATCCGGCAAGCCGATGGAGTATTTTGACGAGGCCACGCGCGAGAAGTTCATTCCCCACGTGGTAGAGCCCTCTGCCGGGTGTGACCGCTCCGTGCTCGCGGTTATCTGCGAGGCGTACGATGAGGAGGAGCTGGGCAAAGACGGCAAGAGCGATGTGCGCACCGTGATGCGTTTCCACCCGCGTATGGCCCCCATCAAGGCTGCTATCTTCCCGCTGCTTAAGAAGAACGAGGAGCAGGTGCGCATTGCCCGAGAGATTGAGGCAGAGCTGCGCCCGTTCATGAATGTGTTCTATGACGAGAGCGGTGCCGTTGGTCGCCGCTACCGCCGTCAGGACGAGGTGGGTACCCCCTTCTGCATTACGGTGGACTTTGAGACGCTGGGTGAAGAGGGCGATGCCTCCCTCAAGGATACCGTCACCATTCGTCACCGCGACTCCATGGAGCAAGAGCGTGTGGCCATCAAAGAGCTGCTGCCCTGGCTGCTCAAGCGTATTCACTGATGTTGATACACTCTTTACAGCCCGCAGGTGTTACCCATGCCTGCGGGCTTTTTCAATGATAAGATGATGGAGATGCCCGAGACATTGAGCTTAGCTGCGCAGGAACGCTTGCAGCAAGAGCTGCGCCCGGGGGAGGAGCTGCATTGGGCAGGCCGCCCCGGCAAGGCAGAGCTGCGCCACAAGGCCTTAACCTATGCCTTTGCTGTGGCGTGGTTGGTGCTCTCTCTCTGCATGGCGTGGGCACTGGCACATATCATGGGTTTTGCCGCGTGGGTGCTGATGGTGCCGGTGTCTCTGCTCTGCTTTGTTTTGGACTATTTCATGAGTCGGCGCACCCGGCACATGGTGTACATGGTGACCAATCACCGTGTGGTGTGGCTTATGCTCCACCAACCGCAGGTGCACAGCTTGGCACTGTGCCAAAATATGGTATCGGGTACCGTGATGCGTGCCGCCGGTCGGGGGGATATCTTCTTTACCGCAAATGCTTCGGGAGACGCCGTGGATTCCTTCTACAATATCCACCACGTGCGCAAAGTGGTCTCACTCATCAATGACCTCTCCGCCGGGCGGTAACAGGGCTTACAGCGTGGCATGGGCTCCCAGTGCAATGAGCAGCAGTCCGGCAGAGGTTTCAAGCGCGCGGGGTTAGGAGTTTGCGGTCATTGGATGATATCCGTCTTTGCTCTGCTTCATTATGTTGTGCGTCTAAAAGCTTGTAAAATTTTTTTATTATGTTAGAATAAATGTAGATGAAATTCATTATGAGTGCTAAATATTAATAATTAATAAGTTATGACCCCCCCCTCCCCCGAAATCTCTCTGAAAACGCACCTCAACGTTCAAGTTTGCTTGTTTACTGTGACAATTTAAGTGGACGCGAAATCCCAGATTATAAGGTTTTCATTTTTTTTGCCTTTTTATCCTTTATATGGTGCATGTTTACCATTACATGTGCTAATTTTTTGAATGATTTTCAGGTGGGAGATTTTGCAATTTTTTCAGCATTGGGGCTGAGTGTAGAAAAAGGTTTGGTCCTATTTCGTGATGTTTTTGATCATAAGGGACCATTACAGTTTTTTATATATGCTTTTGCTCATTATACAGGATGTTTTAAATTGACTATTTTTTTGTTAGAGGTAATTGCCTGTACTGTAGATTTATTTTTTACATATAAGATTGTAAGGTTATTTCGTTTAAGCTCATGGGGATGTTACTTGCCTATAATTGTTTTTCTATTTCTTTTGTATGCAACGGCCGGAGGTGGAGGACGCCCGGAATGTTATTCGTTGCCATTAACCTTTTCCTTGTTGTATTTAGTTTTGAAGTGTGTAGTGGAAGATCAAAACTTGCAGCTGTGGCAGTGGTTTTTGGTGGGAATGTTTATAGGAATTCACTTTATGTTAAAGGCAAATAATGCAGCAATTACTTGTGGGCTTATCATTGCTGTATGTATTTTATCTTCAAACAAGATAACATTTCTAAAAGTAATAAAAAATAGCATTGCTTTTTTTGCTGGTTTTGTAGTTCTGCTTATTCCGTTTTATGTATACTTTCAGAGGAATGAATCAATGCAATATTTTTTAGATGCTACATTTTTGCATAATTTAAAATACGCGACCGATTCGTATAAAAATGGTGCAAGTTTTTGGACTCAGTTGTTTATTAATACCATGCCGTCACTGATTTCTTTTTTTATTTTATATAAAATATATAGCAAAAATAATCATAAAGTTGTGGTGATTATTTTTAGTGTGGTTTTGACTGGTACATTAAATATGATTATAGGAAGAGGTTTTTTTTATTATTATATATCGTATATACCTGTTATTATAATGACTGTTATACTATGTGCTATTTATTTTTATAGACTAAATGACCGTCGTGTTCGTGTTATTTTTATCTGTTTGGTTGGATTTAGTTTTATAAATTATGCTATGAGTTCCGTTCGCTTGGTTCCCTACACATTTTGTTTTAATTTTTACCCGCAGGGACATCGTTTAACTCGAATTAATGAAGAACAAGTGAAGGAAGCATCATTATTAAGAAAAAGTGTACCTGCCGAAGATTATCGTAGTTTTTGGTCTTATGATGTACACCCTCAAATATATCCTTTATCGGGACTTGTCCCTTCTATTCGCTATTGTATACTTCAATCTTTTCAGAGTAAGTGGAATGATGATATACCAAAATATATATCTGAACAGTTGCGATCAAATCCGCCGAAATGGATTGCTATTCCTTACAGTGTTAAAGATGGTAAGGTAAGTATAGATGTTGGGCATAAGGAATTAAAACAGTTGTTGCACACAGAATATGAATTGTATGAAGTGTTTCCTAAAGGATTGAGGGCTAGTCTTTATCGGCGCAAATTATAGAGTTTTACATGTGGAAATTTTGATGCTCATTACGCCGAAATGATGAGATAAGCATCTATTAGTTCCTGCATTGGGATCACTAGAAAGATGACGACATTGAATTAAATGCAGTTTGTTATGTGGTTTAGTGGATAATGGTTCAAGAACAATATCCTGAATGCCGTTGTCTTTTTGCGTTTTGATTTCTTTATACCAAGCTAATTCGTATTTTTTATATTGATGTGCCTCTATTGCGGAAGGAATAATATTCCACAACATGTAGCAAAAAGATAATGTAAGCACACCGATTTTTTGTTTGCGAGATAATTCAATAAAAATATAGGCGCATCCACCTATGATGAAAAATACCGGGGGTACAAAACTTGTTGAAGTAGGAATACATTGAGATAAATAACTGGAAGCGCAAATCCATGCTAAAATAAGTGAGCTTAGCGCGATTATAATTATTTTTTTTCTATCAATTTTCTTGTTGAAGCATGCTAAGATAGTGATTAATATCAAGGATATAGTTGCAATCTTTGATTCTTCCCAAAACAGTTCTGCCATACGAGGAAAGAAGAAGATATGTAAATGATAAGGGATACCTTGCAGTGTAACATGAGGTTCTCCTAACATGCATAATTTTTCATATGTTATATCTGTACAAAAATTCCAAATTTCATCGTATGTGAGATTTTCCGGAACGATTCCTCTGAATGATGCTGCAACCTTTGCTCTAAAAGAATGAGCAGGGGATACAAATAAGAAAATAGCCCCAAGAATGTAGCCTAGTAACCCTATGTAACAACTTAATGGTATATACAATCTTTTTACATGTTTGTATAAGCAATATATGGCTAATATGGGTAATATGATGACAGTTAGACATTCCGTGCCCCACCCTGAATATATGCCCAGTAGAAATATCCAGATAGATTTATAATAAGAAGATTTATCGTGTAATGAATGAACCCAGTTATATTTATTATAATAGGACAAGAAGAGGATTGTGCCAACAGTGGTCCAAATATACGTTGTACTAGCTACAAAACAAGTGTAATTTGTCCACCACCCGATACTGGAAGGGGCCAGCATAATTGCAAAAATAAAGAGATATAAAGTTACATATGGGGAAGCCAGGGTGCTTGTCGAATCTTTTTTTAGAAGCCTACAAAAAGCAAAAGGTGCTAGGGCGATTACAGCAGATGTCAGAATCCATACCTGCCAATGATTGAGAGAAACTCCTATT
>SUVJ01000096.1 GCA_015062045.1 Akkermansiaceae bacterium | reverse complement strand
CTGTGCACTTATGATGAATAATTAAAAAACAAAGAAACAGCAAAGAAGCAATCACGAGTAAACACGCAGGTAAAGAGATGCCGCAACAGCGCAAGGCACAGAGCAGCCTACACTTTTGTAGAAAAAAGCTACTCCATGCGGGCGGCCTTGCGCCCGTATGCCGTGCGGGGGTAGCGAGAAGCTGCGAGAGCATAGAGCTCGCGAGCACCGGCAAAATCCCCCATGCGGGATTGTCTCATTTTAGCAGCGCGGTATAAAAACATGGCGCGGTCTTGCGCAGAGTCCGCATGCTGAGCCCCCTGCAATAGCGCAGCGAGGGACTCCGGCAGATTATGGAAAGTGTCATCGTAAAGGGCTGCCAACTCGGACCACACACGGGCGCGTCCTTTATCCTGCTCTACCAAGGCAAGAAACTCCGGCAGCAGGGAAGTGTCCTTACTGCTGCGAATGCGGGCAGCAAGGGTAAGCAAAGGGTCATCTTGGGCAGAATAACTACCGCCATATACGGAAGCACTGAAAACGCGCCCGATAAAAGGCAACACCCAAGCCCGAAAGGCTACCCCCTCCCACACGGCTATAATCAAAACGCCCCCAAACACATACACGAGGGCATGAGAAACATCCCCGACATGAAAAAGCTGCATGACCACTGTTTGCACCACGACCCAAAAAACAGCCACGGGCAAAGCCATTATCAACAAACGCAACAGCAGCTTTTTCATACCGGCATAACGGTACAGATGCGGGGGAGCTTATTTCTTGAGGTCCTCCATGTCCATATAATTGATGGAAAGATTACGGTTGGGGTCCTTGGGGTCGCGCACTTCAAGCTTCATTTGCTTAAAGAACCATCTGCCGTCATCCAAACGTTGAACGGAGGTAATGGTAAAACGCTTCTTGAGTTTACCGTCTCGGCCATAGCCATCTATTTGCCAGGAGGTGCCGTTCTCTTTATCCACCCACATGCGCACCCAAGCAAACTGCCCCACGGAGGGCTTGGGGTTTGCTACCTCAACAATGTAGCAATCTCTCCCCTTAATGCGGCAGTTGGCGGGGTCGTTAATGAGCTTGGCCCCCTTCCAGTACAGAAAACGCAGCGAAAGGTCCTCGTAGCACACATCCGTTCCGGCAATGGGGGCAGAATAACCGGCCGCAGACATCACCTGAGCCTTGCCTTTGACTACGCGGATGAGATCCACGTTCTTCTCCTTAATGCGCACATCAAAGCGGTTCCAGGCATTGTTCTGCTTATACTGGAATACAATGGTTTCACCGCGGGAGCTCAGGCTGAACGGTATCTTGACTGCCCCCTTGCGTATGGCTCCCATCACATCCGTATTACCCTGGTTTACCGTCATGTTGCGCATGATGTAGAGCAACTCATCGGCATCCACCACCTCCTCCTGAGCCTGAGCAGGTACCACCATGGCCACCAACGCCGCCATGCCTACAAAAAATGCTGATAAAAATTTTCTCATACGGCTATATTAGCATGTATCAAGTTCCGTGAACAGTTAAAATTATAAAACTGTCACAATCAATCAAAACTTGACAATCATATTACACTCCTCTAGAATAACTTTGCAATGTCTACAGACCAGCCAAAAAGATTAAAAGTATTACTCGGGTGTTACGCCTGTGACCCAAATTTCGGGTCAGAACCGGGAATGGGGTGGAATTTCGTGAAAAACATTGCAAAATTTCATGATGTTCACGCAATTGTGGAAAAATACGAATTCGAGGAAAATCTTACCAAATACTCAATGGAACATCCTGAGGAAGTCAAAAATATCACATTCCATTTTATACCGCGTGTTCATCACAATACATTACGTAAAATATGGCCCCCAAGCTATTACTGGTTTTACAGGAAATGGCAAAAAGAGGCATATAAATATGCGATTGAATTGGACAAAAAAGAAAATTTTGATGTTATACACCAACTTACATTAGCAGGTTATCGAGAACCCGGATTTTTATGGAAATTAGGAAAACCTTTTATATGGGGCCCTATCGGAGGATTGAACCAAACCGCTTTTTGTTTATTACGTTACATGGGGTGGTACGGTAAGATATTCTATATCATGCGTAACATAATCAACTCATTTCACAAAAAATGGAGTTATGCAGCTAAAATTGTATCAAAAAAAGCACATTCAATTATAATTAGCGATCCGAACTCAGCGCAAGATATAAGAAAACTATGGAACAGAGAAACTATCCTCATGCGAGAGGTCGGAGTAGAAGGACTTGGCTGCCTCCAATCTGACATTCACCACCTACCCGATGAACCACTTGTTATCTGTTGGAGCGGTGTTCATGAGCCTCGCAAAGGTCTACCTATCTTGATAGAGGCAATCGCGCATTGTAAACGCCCCATGTTAGTTCATGTACTAGGCAAGGGACCTTGCATGAAAAAATGGCAAAAATTAACAGAAGCATACAACGTCCAGAATCAATTTATTTTCCATGGGGCTATTCCTCATGGCAAGGTGTTTTCCATTATGCAAAAATGTCACATATTCGCGATAACAAGCATTTCAGAAGGTGGCACAACAACAATAGTGCTGGAAGCTCTTCAAATAGGTTTACCTATTATTGCTTTAAATAATTGCGCGTATGCATCTGTAATCACAGACGACTGCGGGATTAAAATTAATTTAAAAAATGGTAGAGGGATTCCCTTGCAATTTGCGAAACACTTGGACGAACTATTTGATAACGAACAAGAGCGCAGGCGACTTTCACAAGGAGCTATATCCAGAAGTCAAAAATTTTTATGGCACAACAAAATTCTAAAATTAAATAAAATATACGAACAAGCATTAAGGAATTAAGATACTATTTTTTATTCCCCTTGTGTTCTTTTCTTCCAATAAGATGTAGGCTTTTTTATTATGCAATTACTCCTGTTCTCCTCTCCCTCAAGAAATAAAGAATAAGATGCAGGAGACTTTAAAAATTTATCATAAAATATTTTTTTCAAATGGCACCATCTATAGGCAAAAGCATGACGGTAGCGCCACCACCACGATTCTGCAGACATTAATTGCAACCATTCTTCAGCTGAAGTTGACGACCATTGAAGGTTACCACCTGTCACCGCAAATATTGAGGTAATTAAATTCGGAATAATCAAAAAGCTAGGAGAGGCATTAACAATATCCCGAAAAAAAACAACATCCGCAATGGCTCGCCACCGAGACTCAAATCTTATACCATGACGCATGAAAGCGGATACCTTATGAAAACAAGCACAAGTGATAATTTCACATACCGTATGACTGATCCATCTCTTAGGCTTAATAGGGCGACGATGACAAATATAACGCCCTTGGGAATCAACCACAATATATGTGCCAATAGCAACCTCTGCGTCCGGATGTTTCACAAATTCCCGTGCTATGCCTCTTAAAGCTAACGGAACATACTGCTCATCGCTGTTAAGATGAGCGGTTACATCTGCATCCGTAGGGATTTTCTCCCATGCCCTGTTAATAGCATCGTACATCCCCCTATCTTTGATACTTTCAAAAGTCAGTTTATAGCCGGGGGTATCAGCATGTTGTTGTTGCCACGCCTCTAACCAAGCAGACGTACCATCCGTAGATGCACCATCCTGCACGTGGTGGTGCACCTCTACCCCGTCACAAACTTGGTCTGCTACAGAACGCACACAGCACTGCAACCAGTGCAAAGCATTATACGAAGGCGTGACTATATAGAACTTCATGATTTAAGTACTGAGAAATTATACATGGTTACGCCGTCCATATCAAGCAAAAAGCCACCGGGGTGGCAGATTACCATCCCGGTGGTGAAATGAAAGCAGTGAGACTCTATCAGGAGAAGACACCGAAAGCCTCGGAAGCGCAGGCGATCATGTAGTCGCGGTTGAGCTTGGCGATGTTGTCTACGCTGATACCCTTGGGGCAAGCGGCCTCGCACTCGTAGAGGTTGGTGCAGTTGCCGAAGCCGAGGGCGTCCATCTGGCGCACCATGGCAAGAACACGCTTGTTCTTCTCGGGGTGACCCTGGGGCAAGAGATTGAGGTGAGCAGCCTTGGCAGAGGTGAAGAGCATGGCGGCGCTGTTTTTGCAGCTGGCCACACAAGCACCACAGCCGATGCAAGCAGCGGCATCGAAGGCGGCATCAGAGGTTTTCTTGCGGATGGGCATATTGTTGGCGTTGGGGGCAGCACCGGTGCGCACGTCGACAAAGCCGCCGGCGGCGATGATGTTGTCCAGAGCCGTACGGTCTACCACCAAGTCACGCAGCAGCGGGAAAGCAGCAGCGCGGAAGGGCTCAATCCAGATGGTATCACCATCCTTGAACTGGCGCATGTGCAGCTGGCAGGTTGTTACCTTTTTGCCGCCGTGGGGTACGCCGTTGATGGTGAGGGAGCACATACCGCAAATGCCTTCACGGCAGTCGTGGTCAAAGTGGATGGGCTCTTTGCCCTCATGAACGAGCTCCTCGTTGACGATGTCAAGCATCTCAAGGAAGGAAGCTTCATCCGGAATGTTCTTCGCCTTGTAGGTCTCGATACGGCCTTGTGCCTCAGGGGACTCCTGGCGCCAAACCTTGAGCGTAAGATTAAGATTTGCCATAATAGTGTATGAAAAGTTAGAGTTTGGAACGTGTCTTTACTTGTAGGAACGGATGGCCAGATGTACGGTGTCGAAGGTGAGCGGCTCTTTGTGCAGAACCGGCAGTTCGCCCGTGCCCTTGTACTCCCAGCAGGCAACGTAGGCAAAGTTAGCGTCGTCGCGCTTGGCTTCACCGTCTGCCAGCTGGTGCTCAAGGCGGAAGTGAGCACCGCAGGACTCCTCACGGTTGAGGGCGTCGTAGCAGAGCACCTCTGCAAAGTCAAGGAAGGCAGCAACGCGCCAAGCCTTCTCCAGCTCCTGGTTCATACCCTCCGTGCTGCCGACCACGCGTACGTTGGTCCAGAACTCCTCACGGATGGCGGGAATCTTCTCGATAGCATGCAGCAAGGACTCCTTGGTGCGGCCCATGCCTACGTCATCCCACACAAGCTTGCCGAGCTCGCGGTGAATTTCGTCGGGGGTCTTGGTGCCCTTCACGTCCATCATCTTCTGAATACGAGCCTTCACTTCATCCTCAGCCTCCTTGAACTCGGGGGCAGCGGTGGTGATGCTACCGGGCTTCTGCGTGGTGAGGTAGGTAGGCAGCGTGGCGGGGATGACGAAGTAGCCGTCGGACAAGCCCTGCATGAGGGCGGAAGCACCCAAGCGGTTAGCACCGTGGTCAGAGAAGTTAGCTTCACCGAGCACGTGCAGACCGGGGATGGAGGACATCAGGTTGTAGTCTACCCAAAGGCCACCCATGGTGTAGTGAGAGGCGGGGTAAATCATCATGGGCTGCTCGTGCGGGTCAACATCGGTAATCTCCTCATACATCTCGAAGAGGTTGCCGTACTGGCCGTCAATCCACTCCTTGCCCATGCGGTTGATGGCATCCTTGAAGTCAAGGAACACACCACGGCCGGTGTTGGCTACGCCGCGCTCGTCGTCGCAGGCTTCCTTAGCGGCACGGGAGGAAATATCACGCGGGGCCAAGTTACCGAAGGAGGGGTACTTGCGCTCCAGGTAGTAGTCGCGGTCGTTCTCAGCCACGTCGGAGGGCTTCATCTCGCCCTTGCGAATCTTGGCAGCCACCTCACGGCTCTTGGGTACCCAAATGCGGCCATCGTTACGCAGAGACTCAGACATGAGGGTAAGCTTGCTCTGGTAGTCGCCCTTAACGGGAATGCAGGTGGGGTGAATCTGGGTGAAGCAGGGGTTAGCAAAGTAGGCACCCTTCTTCCAGCAGGCGCAGGCAGCACCTACGTTGCAGCCCATTGCGTTGGTGGACAAGAAGAATACGCGGCCATAACCACCGGTAGCAAGCAGCACGGTATCACCGGCATAGCTCTTAATCTCACCGGTCACCATATCGCGCACCACAATGCCCTTGGCGTGGCCGTCTACCACCACAAGGTCCATCATTTCAGTACGGGGGTGCATCTCAATGTGGCCCTTACCAATCTCCTTCTCCATGGCCTGGTAGCAGCCGAGCAAGAGCTGCTGGCCGGTCTGACCACGGCTGTAGAAGGTACGCTTAAGCTGGGAGCCACCGAAGGAGCGGTTGTCGAGCAAACCACCGTATTCGCGACCAAAGGGAACCCCCTGAGCCACGCACTGGTTGATGATGTTGCAGGATACCTCGGCAAGGCGGTATACGTTGGCCTCACGGGCACGGAAGTCGCCACCCTTCACCGTATCGTAGAACAGGCGGTATACGGAGTCACCGTCGTTCTGGTAGTTGTGAGCAGCGTTCACACCACCCTGTGCAGCAATGGAGTGTGCACGGCGGGGACTGTCCTGATAGCAGAAGCACTTCACATTGTAGCCCAACTCGGCAAGTGTGGCAGCGGCAGAGCCACCGGCCAAGCCGGAGCCTACGATAAGCACGGTGTACTTACGGCGGTTGTTGGGGTTAATGAGCTTGGCCTCGCGCTTGTACTTGGTCCACTTCTCGGCAATGGGGCCATCCGGAATGCAGGAGTCCGGCATGTAGTCGCTTACGGGAAACTTGATTTCGTTCATAATCAGAGCTTATTAAGTAAAGGTTTATTTAAGAATGCCCAGCATCACACACACGGGGATGGCGATGAAGCCACCGCAAACAACCAAGCCGAAGAGAACGGCTACGATGTTGTAGAGCGGGCGCACCTTGCGGGTAGCAAGGCCGAAGGTTTGCAGAACGGACTGCAAGCCGTGGCGCACGTGCATGAAGAGGCAGCAAATGGCTACAATGTAGAAGATGGAGCACAGGGGATCCTGGAATGCGGCAATGATGTGGTTGTAGCAATCATGCGGATCACCGTTGAATGTAAGCTGCCAAAGGTGGAATACGGCAAAGCAGAGAATCATGATACCGGTAATCACCATGGTGCGGGAGGAAAGCGTAGCCTTAAGCGTACCCTCCTTCTGGTAGTGAGTGCGGGCATTGTAGTTCTCATACTTGAGCACCAGAGTAAGCACAATGTGAACAAGAGCCACGGCCAGCAAGCCCAGACGAATGGACCAGAGAAGCCAGGCGGGCATTGAGTGCAAACCTGTTGCGTAGTAATTAATCCAGGAGGTTTCACCCTCAGCAACATTACCACCGAAAATGGTCATGTTACCGGCAAGGTGCCCCACCAGGAAGAGGAGGAGACACGAACCTGTAAGAGCCACAAGAATCTTGCGACCAATAGAGGACGTGACGAATTTGCATGCTGTCGTGATAATATCGTTCATAAGTGCAATAACGTCTTTGCGCCCCTTACTCTACCGCATTCTGCCCAAAAAAGCAAGCACCAATCCGCATTATGAGGCTATTTTTTCATTATCGACACACCAAGAGCACGGCAAACACAGCCAGCAAGACAGAGAAAACGGCATCTATCAACGTGGTATGGCGGCGGTATGCCCCCTGCACGGGGTGCCATTGTAACAGCGCGCTCCACAACACCCAGCCCAGCAAACCGCTCAAGGTCAATGCCAGCATCAACACCGGGGCATACCACACCAATGCCGAATGCGCCTGCAAGGGCCCGGCGCTGAGGGTTAAAATAAACAACATACACTTGGGGTTGAGTATATT
>SUVJ01000009.1 GCA_015062045.1 Akkermansiaceae bacterium | reverse complement strand
GGCTCCACCGCCGGGCTACCATATATCGCCCCTCGCCGGGGCTCTGATTTCGGCGGGCATTCGTCCGCAGGGTATCCCCTACAAATTGCCATTTGGCGAGTTTTTTGAGGTCCCCGATTTACGAAGGGCAGATAAAAAGGGATTTAGCAAAAAATCAGCAACATAAAATACCCCCTTCTTCCAACAGCAGCCTCATGTCGCGCGGCATGGGGCTGCTGACGTTAATGGAGGTACCGGCATAGGGGAAAGAGAGGGCGGAAGCATGGAGGGCATGACGCTCCAAAAAAAGACGGGAGGCAAGCTGAGGTGTCCAGCCATGGGCAATGAAGTCCAGGTAATTCTGCTCATCGCCTCCGTAAATTTTATCGCCAACAATGGGGTGTCCCAGGTAGGCCAGGTGAACACGGATTTGGTGCATGCGCCCCGTGTGGGGGGTGCAGCGAACAAGAGCCATGGCAGGCAGATGCTTACGGGCAGGCACACGGCGCAGCACCTCAAACTCCGTACGGCAGGGGCGGCCTTGGGGGTGGCAACATTGGCGCACGTGGATGCGGGTGGGCGCAACATCCTCCATCCGTAAAATAGGCTCTGCACAGCAGGCGGTGCTCCACAGCGGGGTACCCTGCACCACGGCGAGGTATTCTTTATGCAAGAGGCGGTGTTGCATGGCCTTGCCCAGCTCTCTTGCGGCAGCGGCATTTTTTGCAATGAGGGTGATACCGCTGGTCTCGCGGTCCAGCCTGTTGACCAGGGACACCTGCCCGCCGCAAGCCAGCTCATACGCCAACAGTTCTTTTACGCCATGCCATAGGGTAGGCTCGTTTTTCTCGCCCGTGGGGTGGGTGAGCAAGGGGGCTGCTTTGTCCACAGCCAACACATCCGCATCTTCATACAACACGGTAAAGTCGGCGTGCACGGCTATGGGCATGTCGAAACTCATGAAAAGATGGTGGGGTCAATCTCTGCCCATTCCCCCGGGGTCAAATGTAAATCTGCCAATTTTAAGGGGCCTATGGCGGTGCGGGTAAGGCTAATAACAGGGGCACCCACAGCGGCCAACATGCGGCGCACTTGGTGGTAGCGCCCCTCGTGCAGGGTAAGCAGCCCGTGGCATGGGGCGGTGATTTGCAGCTCCGCAGGCAGGCATGGGGTGGTCTCGCCATCCAACAAGAGCTCACCGGAGGCAAAGAGAGCCACGGCAGGCTCGGGGATGGGGGCAGCAGTTTCAAACTCATACACCTTGGGCACATGTTTTTTGGGGCTGGTGAGGGCGTGCACAAACGCGCCGTCATCCGTCAACAACAGTAAGCCGCTTGTTTCCTTATCCAATCGGCCTACGGTGCTCACGCCATTACTGCGGTTAAGCCACTGCGGGGGCAGCAGATCATACACCAACTCACCGGCCTCCTTATGGCTGCATGTGCAACCAAGCGGTTTGTGAAGGGCAACATACAAACCGTTAACAAACTCCACAGGTTCACCATCTATGAGCACCTCTGCCGGCTCTGCCTTGTCTGAGGCTGATTTGAGCGTTCTCCCCGGCACCGTAACACGCCCGCGCTTGACCCACAAGGCGGCTTCCCTGCGGGAGCAATAACCAAAACGGCTCAAAATGGCATCTATCCTCATCACGCAAGTTATTTTGCCATAATTTTTTTAAAAAACAAGGTTGAAATCACGCGGATTATGTGGTATATATGGTGAACGTACTGAGTTACGGTATATACGCATGCCGTAATCGCCGCATATTTTTCTTACACACACTTATGAGTATCAGCATTATAACAGACCGCCAGCTGGAGCCGGCAGAAGCCTCCCTTTGGGTTAAGGCTCAGCAAGCTGTGGCTGCAAAAAACTACAAATACGCCGTCAGCATTCTCAAGACGCTCATTAAACGCGCCCCGGGTTTCCTGGAGGGCCGCAAGGTACTGCGCGCTTGTGAGATTAAGAGCACACCGGATGCCGGGCGCCGCTCCTCTCTCTTCGGCGGCATGCGCATCACCACCTCTCGCAAAGACCCTGCCACCGTTATTGTGAGCGTGGAGGACGAGTTGGAGAGGGATCCCTACTCTGTCACGGCTAACGAGGCGCTCTTCAATGCCGCCAATGACTTAGGCCTGCCCACACTGGCAGCCTTTGCCATGGAGACCATTTGTCAAGGGCAGCCTAACCCCAAGAAGCACCTGCACTTGCTGGCCAACCACTACATCAAGAACGAGATGTTTGCCGAGGCGGCAGATGCCTACCAGCGCATCCTCAAAATCGACCGCACGGATGCCATTGCCCAGCGTGGTGAAAAAGACTGCTCCGCCCGTGCTACCATGAAGAAGGGTAACTGGGAGGGCTCCGGCGACTTCCGCACCAAGATGAAGAACGCCACAGCTACCACCGATCTTGAAAGTGCAGATAAGATGGGTCTTACCCGTGCAGAAATGGAGCAACGCCTCGCCCAACTCTCTGAGCAATACGCCGTGGATAACACCAATTTGCAGGTTGTTAAAGACATTGCCTCCATCTACGAGCAGATGGAAGACTATGCCAACTCCTACTCTTTCTACGCTTACGCATTCCAGCTGAGCGGCGGTGCAGACGTTTCCATTAACGACAAAGCCTCTGAAATGCACGAGAAAGCCCTGCAGGCAGAGCTTGCCTACTACGAGCAAGTGCTGGCAGCAGACCCCACCAACGAGGAGGCCCGTGCCGCATACGACGCCCGCAAGCAAGAGGTTGCCATGGCTGTGGTGGAAGATGCCAAGGCCCGCGTGGAAGCCAACCCCACGGATGCCCAGCTGCAGTTCAAGTATGGCCAGGCCCTGTTCGATGCCGGTATGCAGAGCGAGGCTATACCCGCCTTGCAGCGTGCCCGCACCAACCCCAACCTGCGCATCAAGGCCATGCTCATGCTCGGCAAGTGCTATGCAGCCAAGAACATGACGGATATGGCTATTCGCCAGTTGGAGGACGCCGACAAGGAGCTGGTGGCTATGGACGACACCAAGAAGGAGATTCTCTACATGATTGGCACCCTCTACGAGACCGCCGGCAACAAGGAGAAATCTTTGGAAAACTTCAAAGCCATTTACGAGGTGGACTACGGCTACAAGGATGTTGCCCACCGCGTAGAGTCCGCTTACTCGTGAAGAGTTTGCGCTGCCCACTTTTTTCAGCAAGCCACAGCACCACCGCTGTGGCTTGTTTGTTTTTTATCTACCGGAGCGCCTACAAATTGGTAGTTGCGGGGGCGAATATTATCGGAGTGTTGGACTTTAGTCCAACATATATTATAAAGGCATGCCCCCAATAAAAAGTGGGACTTAAGTCCCACCCTGCGATATAAACAAATTGCCATTTCACAAATTGTTCACACGCTCCGATACAACAACCGAATCAATGTAAACAGCCTTATTATTGAAGCAAGGCGGCTTGCAAATCAAAATAGCCTAAAAGCTTCAACAACCAAAAGCAAAGAGAAATTAACGCCAGAAGGTACCAGGTAATCACCCAAGCACGGCTCACGCCGCAGCGGCGGGCGTTTTTCTGGTCCCGCTGCAACTTGCAAGCCTGTTGTTCTGCAACAACATCTACATTCTTGGGCAATTCTTCTCTCATGCGCGCGGGGCGTATTATAGCAGCATTCAGCACATTGGGCAATTCCTTTTTCAAACAGCCCTCATTATTTTATGGCAAAAATTCAGCACAGTTACTATTTTACACGGACCACGGGGAGGCGTTGTAGGCGGCATCTATGGCAGAGGCCAGCAGCGTATGCACCTGCTGCGCATCTGCTATGCCAAGCAGGCCGATGGGGCTGCGCGTGCCATCTGCAGCAAGGTTATATTCAAATACAATGCTGCCGGAGCCATCCGCATGGAGGGTAAAATCCTGAATCATCCCTAACATCAGAAACCACTCACGGGGGGTGGAAGACGCTGCGTTGAACAATAAAACACGTTTAGCGGTTATGGCAAAAAAATCTGCCCCTGCTCCGGCGGTGACAGGCCGGGCTTTTTTGCCGAGCAAGCGAGCCCAGAATGAGCTTTTAGGCGCAGCAACGGGGGTGCCCGAGCCACAGGGCGCGGCATGCAATACGGTTTCGCCCTCTCGCAAGGCGGCGTTCAAGGTCTGTTGTTGTGTGGGGGACAATGCGGACATGGCTTAGTGTAGAAAAGCCCGCACCGAATCATGCGGCACGGGCTTTTGCAGGTAAAGATTAATAAGAGCAAAATCAGGCCTGATCGGCAGCCTCGGCAGCGGCTTTTTCTGCCTCCAGTTTAAGGCGGAGCTTTTCAGGCTGCTTAACTTGAATGTGAACATCTCTCAGCTGATTGGGCTCTGCCGGGGCGGGAGACTCGCTCATGAGGTCTGCCCCACGGTTGTTCTTGGGGAAGGCAATCACCTCACGGATTGACTCGCACTTGCCGATAAGCATTACCACGCGGTCCAGACCAAGGGCAAGGCCACCGTGAGGAGGCGCACCGAAGGAGAAGGCTGCCAGCAAATGGCCGAACTGCTCCTCAATGGTGGCGTCATCCAAACCGAGCGCGCGGAAGGTGGCATCTTGCAGCTCTTTCTCGTGAATACGAATAGAGCCGCCGCCCAGCTCGTTACCGTTGAAGATAACATCGTATGCCTCTGCACAGATATCTGTGGAGATTTCACCCTTGAGCACTTTCTCCACGTCCTCCGGTACGGGGCGGGTAAAGGGGTGGTGAATGGCGCAGAAGCGCTGCTCCTCGGCATCCCACCCGAACAGCGGGAAGCGGTTCACCCAGAAGAGGTCAATCTCATCATTGTCTTTAAGCAGCTCCATGAACTCACCGCAGGCCAAACGCACACGGCCGAGGATGGTGCAGCTTTGCTCCCACTCACCGGCGGCAAAGAAGATGCAGTCGCCGCTCTCAATGTTAAGGCGCTCTTTGAGGGCCTCTACCTCTGTGGCGGAAAGACGCTTGGTAATGGGGCTCTTCCACTCCTTGAGGTCATTGACATCTCGAACCTTGATGTAGGCCAAGCCCTTGGCTCCGGCCTCAATGGCGGTTTGGGTAAGGGAATCGATTTGACCGACGGAGGGATTGAAGCCCTTGGCGTTGATGGCTTTAACCACACCACCATTGGCAATGGCACCGGAGAACACACGGAAGTCGCTGTTGGCAAAGATGTCTGAGCACTCCGTAATCTTTATCTCAAAGCGGCGCTCAGGCTTGTCGGAGCCGTATTGGTCCATGGCATCCTTCCAAGTCATGCGGGGGAACGGAGTTACGATGTCGCGCCCCACGGACTCCTTGAACACACGCTTGAGCATGTTCTCAATCCATGCGTAAATGTCCTCGGGGGTGATGAAGGATGCTTCAATATCAATCTGCGTGAACTCGGGCTGGCGGTCTGCACGCAAATCCTCATCGCGGAAGCAACGAGCCACCTGGAAGTATTTCTCCATGCCGGCAACCATGAGCAGCTGCTTGTACTGCTGCGGGGCCTGCGGCAAGGCGTAGAAGGTACCGGGGGTCAGTCGGCTGGGCACCAAGAAGTCTCGTGCGCCCTCCGGGGTGCTCTTGGAGAGGATGGGGGTCTCAATCTCCAGGAATCCCTGCTCATCCAAATAATCTCGCATGGTTTTGGTGATGCGGTGGCGCAGAATCATGTTGCGCTGCATCTCGGTGCGGCGCAGGTCCAGGAAACGGTACTTGAGGCGCAGATCCTCATTAGCCACGTTGCGGTCCAGCTGGAAGGGCAGCACGGCAGCGCGGTTAAGCACGGTCATGGCAGAGGCATCCACCTCAATCTCACCGGTGGCAAGGTCGGGGTTAGTGGCATCCACCTCATCCGTCTTAAGGCGGGCAACCACGGTGCCGCACACTTGAATAACGGATTCAACACGAAGATTCTCAGCATTATCAGCAAGATCAGCATTATTCTCAGGGTGGAAAACAATCTGAGTTTTTCCTGCGCGGTCACGGAGGTCGATAAAGATCACACCACCATGGTCGCGAACGGTATCCACCCAGCCGCAAAGCGTTACTTGCTTGCCGGCATCTGTAAGGCGGAGCTCATCACACGTATGGGTACGGTAACTGTTCATAATAGTATGCTTGCTGATAATTCATCGGTTCATGCTGCAACATTAGCACCATGAAGCGCGAAGATTCTACTCCCCCCACCCTGAAAGTCAAGCAAAATTTACAATTTTAGCGTGGCATAATATGTACGCTGCATGAAAATGGGAGGGGCACATTTTCAAATGACAAAGGGAGAGGCTTTACGCTGTATCAATTGGTGATTTTTATGCTTACACGAAACGAGTAAGCCCCTCCCCCAACAACAATGGACTACAACGGGGCAAATCCTGAACTTTATCAGAGCATTAAAAATCAAGCCTTAGAACATAAAGCAGCAGATGCATTTGCTCGAATGGAGTGCCATACGGATTCCCTCAAATACGGGGCACTGATGTTGTCTGCATAACAGGCAAATAACTTGCTTGGGGAGATGCATAGGACGATAATCTCCATATTCTGGAACAGGGGCATCGTAACCGTGGCATAATAAGTCACGGTCTTATTATGCTGTGCTGTGTTTTGCGGCAACGGCATCAGAAATGCATTGTAAATGGGGGGAACCATGCGCCCCTTAGTTAGCTCTATAGAATCCGGGGTTAACAAAGCTTGTTGATAAAGAAACTGCTTGGTAACAGACTCTATGCCGGGGAGTCCGGACGGCAGCCCCGTGGCGGATTCCATCGGCAGGTAATACTTGGCATCCAATACGCATGTGCCGGTTTCATCACATATAATAATATCCGGCTCAAGGCTTTTGGTCGCAGGCAGCGTTCTGTCAGGGAAACGCCAATCGGGTGGTAAAATCGACCAAAGGCGAGAATAATCATGCCCCAGTACGCTACGGCAAGCATCCTCCCACAAAAGATTAAAGGATGAACACCCAAACGCGTATTCCGACACCTGAGCCGAATCTGCACTCGATTGTTTAAGCAAATACTCACGTAACAAGGTTAAAATGTAGCGCCGACGAGAATCAAATTGAACATTCAACTCAGACTCCACTAAATACAGCATGTGTGCGGCATCGTATGAAGCTTGAACCTCTTCATCATCAATCACCGGCAAATCCAGCAAATCAATTAATCCCAGGTCATGTAAACAGTGGTAACACTCCCCCGCAATACGCCGATGCAACAGCGTAATGGGGTGCTGCGGCTCAAACTCTGTTTTGCGAGTAACCACATCAGGATACACCGGCCCGCCCTCTTGCAGCACTGCATTTGTTTTACGGATGGTGGCAGACCACAGGATTCTGCCACGCGCATTCAAGGTATCTGTTGTACGATTGTCTCGGTAGACACCATTTTCAACAAAATCGCTCAGCAGTGTAATCAGTAATGATAAATAGTTTGAGTCTGCAAAATCCTGCTGACTCTCCGGCAACTCGAATTGAGCAGAATGTTTATAACGGCGTACGGCTTTCAATACCTGCGAAAAAATGGCACGGCGTGCTGCCGGACAAGGTCTGTGAAAATCCCCTTGGTCCGGCACCTTCAACAACTCTGCATTGGCATACTTAGGGAGCACGCACACCATATAACCTGCCCTACAATACATGCCGACAAAGCGAAACGAATAATCCGCCCCGGTGATGTAAGATTCCAACGGTTCCGCATCCTCCGTTCCCCCAATATTATCAAAGCCACGGCGGCTAATGATGCGCTTTGCTTGCAGATATGTCATCAACGAGGCTTTTTCAGATGAAGGCACCCCAAACAGCTCACACAGGGTATCGGCAGAATACGCCACGCGCTCTCTCACCCAAGAGAGAGAATGAACCGCTCCGGCTGTTGAGGATGAACGCATTTACCCCTCGGTAATTTCAAGGAACAGTTCCTCTATAATCTCATCTACCTCGCAACTATTGAAGGAGCACAGCTCTGAATAGCGGGCTTTTGATTTTTTGAACACGGCAGCTCTCTTGTGGCGGGCAGCATCCTCATATAAGTACATGAGTACTTTGCTCTTAACGGCAGATAAGAAGGAATCCACGGTTTCCAACTCAACGGCAGAGAGGAAAAATGGCCCCATTTGCTTATCCTCATTCACACCGGCATGCTGGAGCAGTTTGTTGACGTGGCTGCGCAGTTTATTCCAATCTGCAGCACAATAGCCGACACTGAGCAGAGCATCCTTGGCATCATCTATACCGCAATACTCATAGTTCCATCGGCGTTTAAATGCCGTATCCATGGGGAATACGCCTTGATCCGCACTGTTCATGGTTGCCCACAAATAAAGGTTATCGGGCAAGCGTAAGGAAGCATCCTCCGCCAGCCCCAAATACTCAGCAAGATGGGGTGTGGGAGTGATAAAATAGAGGCTCTGCCCCTTTTTATCACGATCCAACAGCTGGAAAATATCAGCAAATACCGAGGCTGCATTGGCGCGGTTAATTTCTTCAATCAACAAAAGATAAGGCGTTTCCGGGTGCAGCAGGGCCTTACGCAGTACTCTGGCAAACGGGCCGGGCACAAAGCTGTAGGTGATATGCTCCTGCGCTGTTCCACGCCCCTGCACCGTTGGCATGTAAGAGCCGATGAAGTCAAACGAGGTATACTCGGGGTGAAAAGTAACACGCTCCATGCGAGACTCGCCGAAATAGGCAACGGCATCCGCATTGAGCAAATAGCTCTTGCCCGTGCCGGGTGCGCCGAAGAGGATGCGATTGTGCGGACCTTGCCAACGCATTGCCGGCTGAGTCATGCGCTCCAATGCGGCATATTGCTCACGAGTCAAATCAAACAAGCTACCTTGTATATGCTCAAAACGCTCTCGAAGAACGGCGTGTGCTTTCAAATCCGCAAGAAGAACGGGAGTTTGCAGATTGCTCGTTTTTTTGAAACGAATACAGGTACCATCCTGTTCTGCAGAAACCTCTGCAAAAGCCACTAAAGCACACGCAGGAGAAGACTCATAACAAGCAACTTTATCACCTACGCGAGCCGCCATAAAATGCTTATAAATCTGGCGTTTTTTGCCATCTTCATTAACAAGGCTATAAGAAACCTCCTCACCCACGGCCAATGAGGCAAACGACCACTGTTTCGGGTTCGCGATAAGCAACCAGCACCCGGAGGTAGGTTGTTGGCGTTGCTCCCTGACGGTAGAGCCCACGTAGTCCACAAAATCACATACCAGCGCAGATAGTTCTTCATCTGACACATTGTCATGCCACTCACGGAGGAACTCCGTCTTGAGCTCCTGCATATATGCATAAACACTTTCCAGGAAATTGGCACGACGTCCACCGAGAGCAGGAGCCCCCATCGCCGCAGCACACAGGTTTACGTATTCATTGGTAAAGAAGTAGTAGTGATCGGCAGGGGATTTTAACCAACAATAAACAGAAGCCGGGTGAATCTGCTGGAGATGGCCATCAGACTCCCTGAGTTTACCGGCAAGGCGAATACTCTCCACTCTCTGCTCAGCCTTATCCGCAAATTTCACATAACGGTTTTTAATATCACCGGGTTCAAACAGGGTTGTAAGCATTTCATGTACCAGGATTGCCCCCGTACCTTTAACCTCACCCTCCAAGTCTTCAGACATGAGCCCCAGCATTCCATAATTGTAGCCCCCACGTTTACCACCAAACACATAGGTATAATTATAAATACCGCCGAACACATCCACTGCTATTTTCAGCGCATCGATGCACTTAAACAATCCGTTACGGTCGGAGGGATTGCTACTCCATTCATCCCACGCCTGACGAAATGCAACGGATGCCTCCAGAGTTAATTTAACGCGTTTTTGACGAGATTCCTTATAGACAGAACGATAATCCTCAAGGAGCTCGCGTAATTTAGCAGGGTCTATCATGGTGTGTAGTGGTGGAGTATCAATTTATCTGAGCATGTTAAGGGCACGCTCCGTGCAGGAGAGGGCGCGGTCCACTTCCTCTGCCGTGTTATAAAGAGCAAAGGAGTAACGGGTTGTACCGGTAATACCGAGGTATTGCATGAGGGGCTGGCAGCAATGGTGCCCGGTGCGCACGGCGATACCCATTTGATCCAACAGGGTGCCGAGGTCATAATGGTGAACCCCGGGTACAACAACAGAGATGAGCGCCCCGCGATTTTCTTTGGGGCCAAGGATATCTATACCACCGATGGCTTGCAAGCCCTCATACATGCGGCGGGTGAGGGACTGCTCGTGGGCATCTATGGCGGCAAGCCCCTGCTCCATCACATAGCGCAAAGCCTCTGCCAGTACAATATTACCGCATATATTAGGAGTACCGGCCTCATATTTAAAGGGCAAGTCATTGTAAGTGGTGCCGGAGAAGGAGACCTCCTTAATCATTTCACCACCACCTTGCCACGGCGGGAGGCGGTCTAACAGTTCCTCCCTGCCCCATAAAATACCCGTACCGGTGGGGGCATATACCTTATGACCGGAGAAAACGTAAAAATCACACCCCAGGGCCTGAACATCTACCGCCATGTGGGCCGTGCTTTGCGCACCATCCACCAATACCATTGTAGCGGGGTTATTGCGCTTGGCGGCCTCAATAATTTGCGGAACCGGGTTGATAACACCCAATGCATTAGAAATATAAGGCACGGCAACCAGGCGCGTGCGCGGAGAAAGCATGCGCAAGTAGGCATGCATATCAAATGTAAGCTCCGGCGTAAGCGGGATGGGTTTGAGAACAGCCCCCGTGCGCTGACACAGCATTTGCCAGGGTACAATGTTGGAGTGGTGCGCATCTGTCGTCACCAAAATTTCATCCCCCGCGCAAAAGAGGGAGGAAAGCGCCAACACCTGCGCTACCAAGTTGATACCGGCGGTGGTGCCTGCGGTGAAAACGATTTCGCGGGCAGAGGCAGCATGTAAAAACAGAGCTACGGTATCACGCGCCTGCTCATGCGCCTCTGTCGACAAGCGGCTCAGGTAGTGCGCCCCCCGGTGAATGTTAGAGTTCATTTTCTCGTAATACTCAAGCTCACAGCGCAGAACCTGCCGGGGTTTCTGCGTAGTGGCGGCGTTATCGAGATAAACGAGGGGAGCCTTGCCGACACGAGTGGCAAGAATGGGGTATGAAGCAGAAGAATCCATTATTGTTCAAGCGTTTTGAGGTGCTCTGCCATGCGGTATGCCTCTTGGGGTACATACTCTTTCCAGCACTCGTCACCATCATTAATCATGTGCACAATGTCGCGCGGGGTACGGAAGAGCAATTTTTGATTGAAATAAGGCACGGAGATGATATCACCGTTTTCAAGCAGGTGCTTGTAGAGGTGTTGGTATTTCTCCGGGGCAACATAGGTGCCGGCTGTCACAAACTCACCGGTTTTGCGGTTAATCCACGGGGTGACATAAAACCTGGTCTTGTTGACAAAGCACAGCCCCGTGCTGGCCAGGATTCCACCGGGTATATCTGCCCATTTGTCTTTGAACAGCTCGTTGAGCAGGCCAATGGAAAGCGCAATGGCTACGGGCTCTTTGGTATATTGATTCAGCAAGGTGGAGATGCGGTGGAAGTGTGTGATATCCGTCACCATCACCGTTTTACCCAAAGCCGCCAAGGCATCCACGCGGTCAATAAAGTCCAGCAAGTCTACCTCCTTACCACGCAAGAGGTTAGAGAGGGAGATCTCACAAATATCCACCACTTTTTCATGCTGCTCGGGCGGCAGACTTTCCGTAAACTTGGCACGCACACTGTCCATCATCTCCAGGTGAATCTTGCAGAGGGGCAAGAAACTGCCACGCATCAAAACAATGGGGCGTTTGTAAAGAAAATCCGCAGGCTGAGCCACGGAGCCATCCGGGCAGAAGAGCGTGGCCTCCGACAAGCCGTTTCTGACCAGCTCCAACGCTAACAAGCGGTTATCAAACATGCCGAACCCATGCCCGGAGAATCGCATAAAGTCCACCTCGTACATGCTGCGGTCCAGGTTATCTGCCACGCTGTTGACAAACTCATCCATGTGGTCGCGGTTGTAGTAAAGGGCATGGAGCAAGTTTACGCCCAATATGCCCAGCACGCGCATCTGGATATCGTGGTCGGGCACCAGCAGGCGCACATGCATTACAAAATCACTGGGCGGGGCCTCCGGGCGCAGCTGAAAACGCACCCCAATCCACGCAGACCACGGGCCGTTATCCCGATACCCCTTGCATTTTACCGTGTTGCAAAAAGCAAAGAAGCAGGTGTCTGCCCCGCGCTTTTCACCTAAACGGTTAATAAGCTGGGTGTACTCGTAATCCATCATCTGCTCAAGGCGCTCTTGAGACACGTAGCGCCGCACGGGTCCGTACAGCGTATCGCTCACGGTCATATCATAGGCTGAAATCGTTTTGGCAACCGTGCCGGCGGCACCGGAGGAGCGGAAAAACCAGTTGGCGGTTTCCTGCCCGGCACCAATCTCTGCAAAGGTGCCGTAGATGCGTTTATCCATATTAATACGGAACGCTTTTTCTTGAGTAGCAGCGAGTGTAAGGGTTTCTGCGGACATAATGGTAAAAATCAGGTACTTAAATTTCGAGTGGCAAGATGGGGGGCACGCGCAGCGGGCGCGGGGGAGTAAGCGGAATGAGGACATCTCTTTTTTCTTCCTCCGATTCTTCCGTAACTTTTTCAACGCTCAGGGTATCATCCTCCACAGCCTGTTGCCGGACCTGAGCAATATCCTCCTCATTCTTGTAACGGGGGTTAAGCGTTAACTGGCAACCATACGGGTCAACACCGCTCAAGGCAGGTGCCTTCGGCAAAATCGGCATGACCGGTAAAACACGGGTAGAGGATGTGTGGCCGGAGCCATACTCAATGAAATCCCCCAACGTGGGACTCCCTGCACCGTGCACGGAGCATGTTGCTAAAGAGGTATCCCCCTTGGGGAAATACTCGCGGTAGGTCAGCATATCGTAACTGGAGTTGCAACCGCGAATGGTGCTCTTATAGCAATGGTCTGTAGCGCGCATGCCGGATGCCCGGCAAATCTCCACCGCCTCTGTATCCGGCGGGGGCATAATCTCCTCATTGGGGTAGCGGCCATCTGCCGCATGAAACACAGCACCCATGATAGGGGAGCAAATATCCGACGCAAACGCCGTGGGGTAAATGGCTGAGTGCTCATTGAGGAACCCCACCCACACACCGCAGGTGATAGAGGAGTCATAGGCAAAGAGCGTAGTATCCGCAAAGTCGTAATTAGTGCCGGTTTTAACCGCCCCTTTAAAGGAGGCCGGCATAAACGTGCGCACGCGCACGGCAGAGCCACTGCTCATGGCATCCTTTAAAATGGAGTGAATACGGAACGCAGAGCAAGGTGTTGCGCCGGCAAGCAGCTCCCCCTTAAGGTTATCCTTACGCTCCCACAAAATGGTGCCGTTGCTGTCCGTTATCTTGGTAATAATGTAAGGGGCAATGGCACGGCGCCCGCAGTTGGGGAACACGGTATAAGCCATCACCATTTGTTTGAGAGACATGGGCTCCGTACCCAGGTAAACACGCGGATAATACTGCGGGCAGGCCTCTGTGCTGCCGGGGTTACGCATGGGCGGGGTAATACCCACCTTGATCAAGGTATTGATAAAAGGTTTGCTCCCTACATGGGGGTTAGAGCTCAGCGCAATTCCCAAACGGGCGGCAGATGAAATTTTGGACTCGGCCAAGGCCTGGCGAATGGTTACGGAGTCCCGATAACGCCCCTTTGCGGTCTCAAGCCCCCATTCACCCAAAATACCCTCTGTGCCACCAATGCCGGCCAATCGATTATCCAGGGCATCATCCACTAACCTGGAGCACGGGGTATAGCCGTTATCAAAGGCACACATGTACAAAAACGGCAGCAATGCCGTACCCACAGGGCGCCGCCCGGATTCTATAAAATCATAATTGGCACGCTCAAAACTACGCCCGGCCACATACACCAAGGTTGCACCGGTTTTGTTCTCAACGGCGTAAACGGCACCATCCAAATAATTGTGGACAGCGGGTTGATCCGCAGGCACAGGGTCAGAGAAACGCTTGTGTGCGTAGTCGCTGCGGGACTCTATCTCCTTGAGCTTGTTTCCCAGAGATGCCATGGCGGCATCTTGCATGTCCTTATCTATGGTAGTATAGATTTTGATACCGGCGCTTTTGATAATCTCTTCACCACGGGCGGGGTCCTTAAAGATGCTGATGGCCTGCTGTTGAATCAGAGAATGCAAGTGAGAGGTCTGGCGCCGAATCGGCTGAGAATTGAGCACCAACTCCGTACGCTTAAGACGCTCCGCCTCCTCTAAGGTGAGGTAATCTGCACGTTGCATGCGGTCTATCACATCATTGCGCCACTTTTTGTTCAGCGCATGGTTGCGAATGGGGTTGTAGTTCTCCGGGTTTTTAATGAGGGCGGCAATACTGGCGGCCTCGCTTATCGTTAAATCTGCGGGTTCTTTACCAAAATACCCCAACGAGGCAGAGCGTATGCCATAGTAACCGCAGCCAAAGTAAATGCGGTTGAGGTAAAACTCCATAATCTGGCGTTTGGAGTATTTCTCCTCAATGCGCATGGCCAAGAAGATTTCCACCATTTTACGCTCGTAGCGGCTGCCCCCCATGGCCTGCACGCGTCGCTCCAAATCATACGCATTGCGAGCCAGCTGCTGAGTAATGGTGGAGGCACCCTGGTTAGCCGCACCACCGGCAGCCAGAGCCTCTTTTGCAGCACGCAAAATACCCACGGGGTCATACCCCTTGTGGGTCCAGAACGTTTTATCCTCTTGTGCTACAAGAGCATCTATCATACTGGGGGCTATCTTATCATAGGTGACATAGCTGCGGTTTTCATCATATATACGCCCTATCTCTTTGCCGTTGCGGTCGTATATAATGCAGGGATGGTCCAAGTTATTGATGTCCTCCAAATTAAACTTCTCTGCCCATTTTTCATATTTTGCAGTAAAAATCTTGAATCCGGCATAAGCACAAACAGCCCCGGCTGCCGTAAGGATAAGCATGATAATGGAGGTGCGTATCAAAAAACGCTTCCACCAACTGCCTTTGCGCACGGGGTTAGCCTTACGGTCGTCGCAGATTTTTCTGCGACGCGCCTCAGCCGCTTTACGGCGGGTTTGGTATTCATCAAGATTGTCCATCTTTTCAACACAATGATAGCAGAAAACGGAGGCGTTTTCAAGGTGCAAATGCGTTTACACCGCTATCTGTACCGATTAATGGGGTAACTTTTTGCTTTCGGGCTTGCAATAGCACATAAAACAGATGAAACAAAGTGCAGAAACCGCTACGGACACGCAAGTGGAGAGCCCCACGGGCAACGCAATCAAGCAATCCGGTGAGCAAAGGAGAAAGCATATACACACATTGGTCATAAAGAACGCCGGCAGGCTTACCACCCAATGAAAACGCCCCCGGCTGCGGAGCAGTACCGCCAGCGCCCACAGGGTGAAGCAAGATAATGCTTGGTTAGCCCAGCCGAAGTAGCGCCAAATGATACTGAAATCCAAATTGGCAATAATGATAACCAGAACAAAAAGAGGCAGAGACAAGATAAGGCGGTTGCGGACGGATGATTGGTTAAGATGCAACACATCTGCCAGCATCAAACGGCAGCAACGCATAGCGGTATCACCGCTGGTAATGGGTAACACCACCACCCCTAAAACGGCAATCACTGCGCCCACCGGGCCAAGCAGCAAAGAGCAAGCCTTGTTAACGGCAACAGCCGGGGTTATGGTATCCAGCCCGATGACATCCCGCAAAGACATACCGACCACCGCCCAGATAAGGGCCACCAAGCCCTCCGTTATCATAGCACCGTAGAACACGGGGCGCATGTTTTTTGCGCTCCCCAGGCAACGTACCATCATGGGACTTTGCGTGGCATGAAACCCGGAGATGGCCCCGCATGCAATTGTTACAAAAAGCATAGGCCAAGCAGAAAGCCCCTTGGGGTGCGCGTTGATCAGAAAATCCGTATTCGGTAATATCTCATACCCACTGCAAGGCAATGCCACGGCCAAGCCAATAGCCATAAAAAGGAACAAAAAACCGAACAAAGGGTATATTTTACCAATGATAACATTGATAGGCAATACCGTAGCCAAAAAGTAATATAACATGATAATGGCACACCACCATACCACGGAGACAGACTCTACCATGCCGTGCAACATACCGGCCGGCCCGGAGGTAAACACCACCCCCACCAGCAGCATGAGCAAAATACAAAGGCCACGCATAATCAGCAAAGCAGTTTTGCCCAACTGTTGCCCGATAAACTCCGGCAGGTTTTCTCCATTGCGCTCGGCAGATGCCATGGCTGCCATAAAATCATGCACAGCCCCGGCCAGTATGCAACCCAGCACAATCCATAACAAACACACCGGGCCGAATAAACAGCCGGCCAATGCCCCGAACACCGGCCCCAGCCCCGCTATATTCAACAGCTGAATCATGAACACCCGCCAAGTAGGCATGCACACGTAGTCCACACCATCCGCCAATTTATCACACGGCATCTCCATGTTGCGGTTCAGCCCGTATATTTTCTCCGCCAAACGGCCATACACCATATAACCGCCTACCAGCAATAATGCACACAGTATAAATATCAACAATCCGGTCATAACTCTATCACAAAAAGGGAGCAACAGTTTAGCCTGTTGCCCCCGTATATTCAAGTCTTTTTCGTGACACGAGCCCCGTAAAACGGCAATATTTATTTTTTTGTACTGCCCATAGGGCCATCGGTCTGTTTGGTGTCGGCACCGGGCTTTTTGCTGCTGCCCATGGGGGTCCACCCTTCATCATCGCTTGAACCGGTAGGCGTACTGCCGCCGCTTTCTTTTTTAGCTTTTTCCTCAGCTTGACGCTGCGCCAGGGTTTTATAGGGTTTATCAAGGGAGGGGTCCTCCTCTTTGGGCACTACCCAAAGCTCTATGGCTCCCTCTGCATAGGCACCGTATATAGAGGTGGGGTCAATGTTGCGCATCTCGGTATAAATAGCACGCAAACGGTTGGCGGAGCCGCCATTGCGGCGAATATGCCCCGCATAAGCAGCCATAATCTCCTGACGCTGGCGGCGGCTGTAATAACCGGAGGCAATGAGCTGGCGCACATAGTTGTTGGCCTCTTCATGCGTCATCGGCTGCAAGGCCTCTACAACGGTAATGGGGTCAAATGGTGTACCCCCACTTACAGACCCCGGCAAAATTGCCTGCTCATCAGCAGCTTGAGATAACAACGACAAACGCTTGCTGCCGGACGTTCTGACGGCTTTCTTAAGTAAATCCTCCTGAGCATCGAACGCCACCAATAATTTTTCCAGCGCAGCAGCTGCGGTCTCAGGGTTTTTCATTTCCTCTGCACTTTGCACAACACCACGTAATGAGCCGGAGCCGTCAAGCACGGCTAAACAGGGATAACTCCATATCCCCCCCGGTAAAGAATGCTTACCCATTACCTTCTGCCACTCCTTTTTTTCTTTTTCGTTGGGCATTTGATAGACGGGAACCTCCAAGAAGACGGAGAAGCGCACCGCATTGGCGATACCGCGTTTACGGATAAAGGTTTCATACGCCGCCTCACTTACCTTATCATAATTGGCCCCATAGCAAAAAAGCACAATAGGCTTACGCCCCCCGGCTTTACGCAAAGCATCATCAAAAGAACGAGCCGTTGCTGCATATGCCGGCAACACGGCTGTGAATACACTTAATAAAAGGAAAAGATATTTCATAACATGTTGTATGTTTTATTTTTTAGCACCTCTTGCAGGTCGACCGTATACATAAAAGCCGATAACGGTAGACTCCCACTTGTCTCCATCCCTCAAAAGGCGAACAAATCCGGTTGTTAATTTTTCTTTACGCACATCTACACGCACCATGTTACCGGCTACAACCGGCACGGCATCCGTAGATTCCCAGTTCTGACCATCAGAAGAAATCTCCAGTTTAAAGTCGCGGTCATTTTTTACGTTTTCATTAAACACACAAACAACACCATTAAGCAGGCTGGGAGACTCCAGCTCTACCGTCATACCGGCACTACCCTCAAACTTAGCAGGGATATTACCACCATGTTTCTGTAATACCGCCCAATGCATACAGCACTGAGACATCTGCCCGGGATCTATGGTTGTAGCCGTACGAATGAGTCCTTTGGCAGAAACCACACGACCCGGGAATGAACGGAAGCGCATCTTTTGTTTGGGGAAGTTCTTACGACACTTACGGTAAGCCAACTTACCGATAGCTTGGAACGTGAGTTTATCCCCATTTGTAGCGGCGGCATAAATGGCCTCACTCAGGGCAGCCCAAGTGGTGTCGGCACTCTTCTTATTGGCCTTAGCGCGTCCCATGGCACGTACAATCATATCACTGAATGATTTATGCAATTTTGCCGCATCCTTATCGGATTTAGGCAACTTGCTGATATAATCCAAGCCCCAAGTGAGCACAGCCCCTGCATAGTCCGGTTTACCCATCAATGTTTTGAGGGCTTCTTTCATGTAGGCAAGTTTTTCTTTAGTGTTGGTGCATCCCTCTATCTGGGCCGTCAGCAGGGGGGCTATATCCCAACGATTTGTGCCAAAAGTTGCACATTGTTTAAAGAACGCTGCATACATTTTGTTACGCACATTTTTCTCGGGAATCATGGGCAGCAGGTTCGGGTACACATAGTTACATAAATAGGTTGCTGCGGCATTATGAAACTTAACGGCCATATTGGCAACCACCTTATCATGCAGCTCTTTCCAACGCTCTTTGTTGTCTGCGGCTTTCTGCTTAAGATACCCGGCGTATGAGCGGTATGCCTGCCAATTGAGGGGATGAGCCACTAATGCTGCATCATAGCAGTTGAAGGCAGATTTCATCATTTTACGGGAAGCCAACAACTCTGCTGCGGCCAATAATTGGTCTGAAATGAGTTGGTGATGCTTGTCCGAATAAAAATCCTGCGTCAAAATCAAGAAATCCCAATCATACAAGCCGAAAAACGTCTTGTGCATGGAGTGCTGCCAATAAATCGAATAGCTCTTTTGCCAATCATTACCGATGCGTACGGTGTATGCGCAGTGACCGGGCTCGCCCATGGTCATGGCAGGTATACCGGCAGCCAATGCACCGTATGCACCGTAGTGAGAGCACGCTCCACACACACCGCCAATCTCACGGTGTGCCCAAGCCGTTGTATGGTTGGTATGTTTAAGGATGGGCCCCAAATAATCCCCGGAGAACACGGAATCGCCGGCCACATTGCGAAGACGATATACCAACTGGTTGCACGCACCCAAGTATCCCTCGGCAGGCAAGCGCACATTGTCTCGCTGCCAAGTGAGAGAGCGCACGCTACCCCACCCTTCGGGCTCTTTGCACCCGGTTACTATACGGGTATCCCAATACCCTAAGGTGCCGAATATATAATTGAGCTTACCCTCCTCAAAACTCTTGTGGTAGTACTCAAAGCGTGCCATCATTTCCTGCTCGGACCACCCCTCCCGCGCAAACTCCAATGCCGTGGTCGTGGCAATACGGCGGGTGTGAGGGGAGGCCATTTGCTCTACATATCTTTCATAAATGGCAGACAAGTAGAGCAAGGCTTTACCCAACTTATCCGTAGGGCCGGAGTACAATAACCCCTGCATCCAATCCAGGTCTGAGGTAAGTGCCACCAACATGGGGAGCCCCATTTTGGTTTCTGCCACTTTCGACAAGCCCTCATAACCAACCTTACGAATCAAGGTAAGGCGGGCTAAATCTAACTGCCGCTCGGGGGATTCCAAGGCAGTCCAAAGTTTTTTCTGGCGAGCAAGATCCGGCACGGTTTTGGTGAGCAAATCCCGGTATATGACATCCGGGCGTTTCCATTGTTCGGCAGAAAACTTTTTATCAGAGTAGCCCACGCCATCCTTACGTTTTTTTTCTGCACGCACGTACTTGTCCGCCAAGTTATCTGCCATGCGTTTGTAGGCACGGTTGCGGGCTTTGTTACAAGCAACAGGCACCACCTCTTCCTTAGGATCCACCTGAACATTAGCCTCTCGAATGGGTTTAAGCTCTGCCGGCGGCGTTTTCTCCGGCACAAAAGAATCATTGTCTCGTGCCACTGTCCAATCCTCCCCGGCATCGTCATCTGCCACGGTATCATCGTCCGCATCCTCAAAATCATCGTCCGAGCCCAGGCCGTCTTCATCATCCAATTCTGCAACAGATACATTCTCCCTCACCTCGCCGGTATGCACAACAACCGGGGCATGCTCATCCGCATCTGTCAGAACATCAATTTCGGACGGTCCGGCCTCAGCCTCGGGTGTTTCTGTGGGTGTGGGGGCATAATCCACCGCAACAGCATCGGGGCGTATCATATTATAGCACGGCCGCAGCAAATAGCCGAGCAACATGGACGCAAAGACTCCGACTAAAAGTTTTACTAGATTCTGGCTCATAGTGCGTAAAATAAAATTAGTCTAATACTTATTCAAATCATTATTTACCCCTTCCCTTGATAGAATCTATCGTGTTAGAGGCTTTACGGGTGATGGCTTTATCGCCGTGTTCCACATATGGTTGAAGAGCCGGCAGGGCTCTGCTCGTACCATAAGACTGCAAGTAGTTCATGACATGAGTCAAATCTTTTACACTCAGATTTTTCTTTGTCAATTGTTCAATCATATAAGGCTCCATAAACTCCACGAGCACGCCGGCTACCTCATTCCACGCCGTGGGGTTAGCTTGCCATAACTTAAGCACAGGCGTTTTCATTTTATCCGGTGCTTCTTGAGCCAAACGAACAGCTACGCGTTGAGAAACACCGCGCCCGGCTCGTATATTATTTTGGAAATACCGCCAAAGTATATCCGCAACTTGCGGCATACCATGCGGCGCATACACAACCAAAGCCTCAGCCAATGCATTATAGGTATCCGCCTCAGACTCCCAAGGCTGCTGTAATGCTTCAATGATACGCACGGCAATATCGTTACGCAGGCGGTTCACGTTAGCCTCCGCCAAACGAGAAGCCGCGGCACGCACAATTTCGGCATCCAAACTGCGCAGGGCTTTCATATTCAACTCTGCAAAAGACGGGTGCAACGGGTCTAACATAACAGCAGCATCATACCCATCCCCGATTTTTACTTTATCGGGCTCCAGCAACAGCTCATAGATACCCTCTGCCGGTTCACTGTAATATACACGCCCGTAGCGATTCAGAATAGAGCTTATGTTTTTTCTTTCATCCGGCACATTAACCACGGTGAAAATAACGCCACTGCCGTCTGCACTGTTATTAATCTCCACCTTAGCCCCCTTCATCAAGCGAGAGAGAGAGGTACGAATAAGGTTGCGTGTGGGCTGCTCCATTCTGCCAAATGAAATAATCCCCTCTGCAACATCCTCTTTAACTAAATCACAACGCACAAAAACGGAATAATGCACCCCGCGGGTACGAGATTCCTTCAGCTCGTTGAAGTACGCCAAATCTGCATCCGTAAGGTGGCGACCACTCGTCAACGCGGCATCATCCCCCGGCTTCTCCTCAGCGGTCTCCGGCTCATAGTCTGAGACATTGGGCACCTTAAAATGCCACATGGAGGGCATTGTAGCCCCCATGGATAACATAATCACCCAAAAAGAGGCCACAACAATTTTGTGACGAGTAAAAGACGGCAGCAACAACAGGCTTGAGATTAAAGCCGTGCCCAGGGAAATACAAAGCTGATAGGTGTAATCTAATTGATTGAGAAATGTCATTTGATCCCCATCGGAAATCAGGAACAACAGCACACAAATCATGAACAGGATAACGCCAAGCCCGCATCTGAGCATGCCAATCAAATTATAGGCCGTGGCAGAACGAAAATTCTTGCTTAACCTGGTGGCACGAGCCTGCTGCCGGCGCATGGCTGCGCTGTTCTCTTTAATAAATGCCTCTCTCCCGAAATCTTTTGCTGCCACCCCGGAGCCGAATTCATCATTTAAGCACGCCGGACACACATCCTGGCTTTCCGTCGAAGCCCGGAACATTTTATGACATCTCGTACATTCCTTTTCCACGTGCAATTATATAGCACAAATGACGGTCACAATCAAGAACGGAATCATTGAATTACACCTTTTGGTATAATTATTTCAGGATAATTATGTAATACCCCCTGTATCCGCTCACGAAAAAAGGCATAAAGCAAAAGCTCCATGCCCGTTTTTATGGTAAAAGGAAGAAATCTCAGAACATTGACGGCACCACCGTAGCGCCGGAGTCAATGACAGGAAGCGTTATTTGTTGAGGCACTGTTCGGAGGGTGCGAGGATTTATCGCAGAATCAAAAACATGGGTATTGTTCTCGAAAGAGGAATATGAAGGATTAGTCCCGAACACCGGATTCACTTGAGCAGGCAAAATACAAGTAGCAGACTCCAGCTCCAAAGAAGAGCTCACAATGACATCCCTCGGGTCAACTATCGGGGCCGTTTTGGAGACAACTCTGGCAGAGCCGATAGCCGGAGCAACGCGCTGTGATTCCGAGGCATCGTCAGAAGGCCAAGAGAGAAACCCCACAGCCAGAACGCCAACGCCCAAGGTGGTAGCACCGCATGCCCATTTCATTTTGCCGATACCTGTTAAACGCAGCAGAATATGCTCCCAAAGCACTTTACGGGCAGGACGCGTTACGGCGTATGTAGCAACTCTTTCTTTGAAATCGTGAACAAATCTGTCTTCAAAATTAGCCTCAGGGTGCGGTTCCATTCTCAATTCAGCCAGCAGGCTGATAATGTCATCCTCGGTAAGATTTGTGCCACTTGTTTTTTTGTTACTCATACTGCGCGATTAAAAACTACATTAGAATAGACAGTCACGAACTGTTTTTTGTTCAAAAAATTCTAATTTTTTTCTAATTTTTCATCAAAATGCATACGCGGGGTCAACAAATCTGCCAAATTTTCATGCACCCAAGCGTCTATCAGCTGCTCTGCCCGTTCAATTTCCCCACAGCGAGCATGGTGGGAGTTTTCGGCAATGCGTTGCAGGGTATCCGTATCATACAAATAAACATCGGGCAACAAGCCACAGGCAGGGTCAATGTTTCTGGGTACAGATAAGTCAATAAGGAACAGGGGGCGACCGTTTCTTGCAGCCTGAGCCTGTTGAAGCACAGATGGCACCACCACATACACCGGGGATGCGGTCGATACAATGACAATATCTATTTGCTCCAGATAAGGCACCCACTCAGTAAAGCGAATCACTTTACCGCCTACCTTTTGCGCCAAATCCACTGCGCGTTCATAGGAGCGATTGGCTACAAAAATGCCCTCCGCACCACGGGAGCACAAGCTTTGAGCCGTACTGCGTGCAATGTCTCCTGCACCCACAATCAGCACCTTTGCGCCGCTCAAGCCACCCAAAGAATCGCCTGCCAACTGCACGGCGGCTGCACCAATAGATGTGGGGCCGCTGGTAATGCGCGTTTCCGTGCGCACTTTTTTGCCAATCGTAAACACCCGCTGGAATGTGCGGTTGGCGTAATATGCCGTAGCATCTGCCGCCAAGGCCTCTCTGTAGGCATCCTTCAGCTGGCCGAAAATCTCCGTCTCGCCAATCACCATAGAGTCCATGCCGGCAGCTACTCTCGCCAAATGGCGCAAAGCCGCCGCCCCCTCGTAGCAATAAAAACAGGCAGATAATTGTTTTTTCTCGGCCTCTTCTACCACCGTACCGAGAAAATAGCCCATAATATCAGCGTATGCGGCTTGGGCATCTTGTGTCCAATAATAAAGCTCTGTACGGTTGCAGGTGGAGAGCAGTACGCACTCCTGCACAGCGGCTAAGGCAGCAATCTCAGCATTGCTTTGTTGCATGTGCCGTTTGGCAACGGCAAATTTCTCTCTTATTGCCAAGGGAGACGTGCGGTGATTTAACCCCAGGCAATACATTTGCATCTCTCTATCACGGTGTATCACTTACGGAAATAATCTGCTATGGCTTGTACCAAACTCGGTATATTATGCATGGGGCTGACAATATGGGGCTCCAGCCCGAACTCGCGCAGCGTAGCCGTTGTAACCGGGCCAATGGAGGCAATTTTGCAGTTTTGCGGAATCGGGATTTGCAAAGCCATAAAGTTCTTTACCGTGCTGGAGCTGGTAAAGGTAATGACATCCGCCCCTTCATCCGCCAAGCGGGCGCAGGTGCCGGCGGGGTCTTCTGTCTCGGGCACGGTGTTATAGGCTATACATTCATCCACAATGGCTTGGCGTTTCATCAGTTCCTTATATACAACATCTCTGCCCTTTTCACTGTGAACCCAAAGCATAGTAACATTGGCAACACCGCCAAACTCATCGCCCTTGCGGTCAAACTCTGCCACAAGCTCCTCCGCCACGGCTTTTTGGGGCATGATATCTACCATCAAACCGTGCTTTTTAAGCTCTGCGGCAGTGCCGGGACCAACAGCAGCAATGCGGGCACCGCCAATCTCGCGTATGTCCTCATACACGGCATAGAATGCCTCAAAGAACTTGCGTACACCATTGGGGCTGGAGAACACCAACCAGTCATAACGCGGGCAATCCACCACAGCAGCCGCAAAATCTTTTCTGTCGGTAGGCGGCACAATGCGGATGGTGGGCAGCTCCATGGCATCTGCCCCCAAGGCAGCCAGCGCGGCAGACAACTCGCCGGCTTGCTCTCGCGTGCGGGTTACCACAATGCGCTTGCCGAAAAGCGGTAATGTTGTATACCAATCCAGCGAATCTGCGTAGGTTACAACATCCCCGATAACCACAACGGCAGGTGCACCAAGTCCGGCAGCATCCACGGCATCCGCCAAGCCGGCAACGGTAGATTTAACACTGCGCTGGCGCGCCGTAGCCGCCCATTGAATAGCGGCAGCAGGCACATCTCCCCCCTGCCCGGCAGCCATCAAGGCCTCCAGGGTTCGGCGCAAGCGGCTCATGCCCATGAGCATGATCTTAGTACCCTTAGCCGCAGCAATACCGGGAATATCCAAGGTAGACTCCGTCTTATCCGCATCCTCATGAGCAGTAAAAACGGTAAATTGCGTGCAACAGGCGCGGTGGGTCACCGGTATACCGGCATACGCCGGGCCTGCAATGGCAGAGCTGATACCCGGCACCACTTCAAACGGCACCCCGGCAGCATGCAAAGCAGCAGCCTCTTCCGCACCGCGGCCGAACACATACGGATCCCCTCCTTTTAAACGCACCACACATTGATACTCTGCGGCAGCCTGCACCAGCAATTCATTGATTTTTTGTTGCGGCATGGCGTGTTGATTGGCACGCTTACCCACATAAATCTTTTTGCAGGAGGCAGTAGCCCATGCAAGCATGGCAGGGTTAGCCAAGGCATCATACACCAAGCAATCTGCCTGCTCTATCAGAGTACGACCCTTGAGCGTCATCAACGAGGGGTCTCCCGGCCCCGCCCCTACCAAGTAAACCTTACCGATATTGGATTTTTTCATGATTCACACACAAAAATCATTACAAGGAGGCAGTCCCGCTAATTGTAGCAGCACCTGCGGCACCGGGCGCAAGTGCAGGCACGGCAGGAGTTGTCGGCTCTGCTGCCGGGGTTGCAGGCTGCTGAGCCGCTTGGCGGCCCATTTCTATTAACTGAGACACCGTCACCAACTTAAACCCGCGAGCCTGCAGACCGGTTACAATCCCCTCCACCGCAGCTAAGGTAGAGGAGTGAATAT
The DNA here is from genome assembly GCA_015062045.1 of Akkermansiaceae bacterium. Classification (GTDB taxonomy): domain Bacteria; phylum Verrucomicrobiota; class Verrucomicrobiia; order Verrucomicrobiales; family Akkermansiaceae; genus Akkermansia. The sequence continues at coordinate 19,240 of SUVJ01000009.1, read as the reverse complement.
CATGCAACAAAATAATAGAACCGGGTTTTGCGCCACCCACGGCACGCTGCACCACCACCCCAACACCGGGATGCCGCCAATCTTGCGTATCTATATTCCACAAAATACTGCGCATGCCGTAATTGTTATACATATTATTGACAATATTGCCATTGGTTGCCCCATACGGCGGACGCATCACTTTGGCTTTACGCCCCGTGGCAGACTCAATCACGGCAGCCGTACGAGAAATCTCGGAGCTGATTGTCTCTGCAGAGGCAGAGGTCATCTTGATGTGAGAATAGGTATGGTTGCCAATCTCATGCCCCTCTGCAACGGCTCGCGCCAAGATAGACGGGTTACGCGCTGCATTGTCACCCAACACAAAGAAAGTGGCACTGGCACCATGGCGCTTCAAAATATCTAACACCTGCGGGGTTAAAGAGGAGCTGGGGCCGTCATCAAATGTAATGGCTACATACTTACCGGGCACACTGACGGAAGACACCCTCAGCCCCGGCATAGCCGGTTTAAAAGGCTTATCCGGAACAGCCGGTTTCACTTGGGGTATGGTTTGGCCGGGTGTTGTGGGTTGCTCCTTAGGCGGCAACAGTACATCTGGGGTATCATCCTTTTGCTGCTGCTGTGTAGAACAAGCAGCCAACACCAAGCTTATCAAAACCGGGATAAAACGTTTCATCATCAGAAAAAGGTTATCTCGGCATATTCTACCCCTTTCTTCCCACTTTGGCAACCGCTTTTGCCGTCATAGAAAAAGTAGGGTGCGGTTATTGAGCCGCGTTCTTAGCACCACGTTGAATCAGTGCTCGAATGATAGCTACACGGCGTTTTGTTTTGCGCTGTTGAGCCAACTGCAACGCGGTTTCCCCCTTGGGGGTACGCACCTGCACATCTGCCCCGGCACGTATCAAACACAAAATAGCGGCATCATCCTCACGTTCATCGGCCAGCATGGCCAGCAAAGCCGTCATGCCGGATGCGCTGGATATAACATTGAGCGGCACCCCCGCCCCCACCAAAGCCTGCACCGTTGCCGGCGTGTGCAAAATATCAAATAGAGCCGTCTCGCCCTTAGCATTCACGGCAGCCGGGTCTGCCCCGGCCTCACACAACAACTTAACCACTGCCGCAGACCTTGCCCCATGCAACGCCGTATTACCCGCGGCATCTGCCACTTTTACATCTGCCCCCTTCTCTAAATAAAAACGCACCAACGCCTCATTATTTCTGGCAACCGCACGCATTAACGGCGTCACCCCGCGGGCAGAGGCTCCGTTCACATCCGCCCCAAGCTCCACCAAACGCGTGGCAGTTGCAACATCCCTCACCACCAGCAAGGGGGAATCTGCGGGGGCATCCGGCGTTACACCGGCACCCGCTTTCAGCAACAGCTCCACCCCCGCTTTATTATTGGTGCTCAATGCACGGCTTAATGGGGTTGTACCCGTATCATCCGCAATGTTTACATCCGCATCCGCCTTAATTAAAGACGCCACCACCTCCGCAGATTGCGTGCGTGTAAGCGGCACTGCGTTGATAGAATACCCCCTGCCATCGGGATTCGCTCCCGCTTGAATCAACGTATCCACCAATGCCACATTCCCCTTCTCAGCCGCATCTATCAACAGCGTTGCCCCACTGGGTAAACGCTTAGCGTTCACATCTTCCGCTTTGTCTATAAGCCCCATAGAACGCAAACTGCGCACTGCTGCCGCATCCTCGGCTATCATTTGACGCTGCAACACACAAGAGCTGAGCATCAATGCACTCAGCACTGCGGATATAATGATGTGATTACCTGCTGACTTCATAACTACGCCCGCAGTTTAGCAAGCTACACACCGGCTTGCAAGCCAAAACTTTTTTTGCTCCCTCATTTTGCTTGATACACAGCTTATTGCCCGGCTATTTTCTCCGTCTTTGCAAAAAATCTCACATTTTTCACAAAAAAGGGCTTGACTCCTTCCTCCAATCGTGTATAATGTCCCCGTCCTCGCCGCCAAGGCAGACACTTACCACATAAAATAACGCGGATGTAGCTCAGTGGTAGAGCGCAACCTTGCCAAGGTTGATGTCGTGGGTTCGAATCCCATCATCCGCTCTCCATAACAAGGCGCAAGCCTCCATGCGGATGTAGCTCAGTGGTAGAGCGCAACCTTGCCAAGGTTGATGTCGTGGGTTCGAATCCCATCATCCGCTCTCAAAACAAAAACGGTGCATCGTTAGATGTGCCGTTTTTGTTTTGCATGCTTGTGCACAAGGGATTCGAACCCACGACGAGTGGGCAAACTGCGAGCAAGCGAGCAGTTTGGCCCCGAGCCGACAGGACACCTCCTGTCGGGAACCCTTGCCACCGGCAAGGGCGAGGGGCGCGGGTAGAATCCCATCATCCGCTCTCAAAACAAAAAACGGTGCATCGTTAGATGTGCCGTTTTTGTTTTGCGTACTTTGGTATGTAGGGGATTCGAACCCACGACGAGTGGGCAAACTGCTACACTCCACATACTTTGTAAATCCGTCAATTCACAAATTATCGTCTCGATGGTGACACAGAATTTTGCCCACTTTACCCCCTCTGCCTCATTCGTAGCTTGACAATCGCAACACAATCTGACATCATACCCTGCGTTGCCGTTTATGGCACATGGCTCCGTCGTTCAATGGATAGGACAAAGGTTTCCGGTACCTTCGATGTGGGTTCGATTCCCGCCGGGGCTATATCATTAAACCTGCCTGATAGGCAGGTTTAATTGTTTATACCCTTGAAGGGAAAAAAACTTGCAATTTTTTTCGCGGACATTACAATGAAGTGAGTTAACAATAGTGTATGAAAAATTTATTGGCCATAATGCTCGGTATATGTTGGGTAAGCGCAATGGGGATAAAGGCCCATGAGGAGGAGCAGGATGAAATAGGAGCCTCCATCGAAAACAACGCAGCGGAGTTAAAGCTATTACAACAAGCGGCGAGCACATGTACAGAGATGTATTTGATTATTGCTGACTGGGAGGAGGACTCAGAATACATTGCCCATTTAACGCCGACGGAGGCAGCAACCATGCGCCGACTGGTAGCCGCCATGCGCCCGTGTGATACCAATATGGACGTGGAAATTGACCCGTCTGTATTCATCGGGGTATGTTTTAAGGGTAAAAACGTTATCATCTCTTTGGATGAATTAGACGTTGTTAAGAAAAGCGAGGCAGACCCGGACGGCAGTTACCCTTTGGGGCGATTTGTTTTGACGGACGAGGAGTACGCTCAATGGCGAAAACTGATTGACAGAGTCAGGCAACACAAAGAAAAAATAGAAAAAGGAGCCATCCGATGATATGCATCAAGTTCTCACAATTCGCCATGGCTCATATAGCCGCGCTCTGCCTTTGCGGGTGTGCTCTGCAACAGAATGAACAGCCGGAGTGGGGCAAAGACAGCTTATACACATGGGAGGAAATTCAGGCTAAAGAGACAACCAGCCACGAATACCGCAAACAAATACTGCATGCTGCCATAGATGCCGCAAGCATCTCTTTAGAACAGCATACCACCCGAAGCGGCACACAGCACAAACGCACAATCCGCTTGCACCCCAAGGAGCAGGAAACCCTGCGCATGCTTCTGTTCAAAGCCACCTACCACCCGGTCAAGAACGACACGAGTATTCAACCGATTACTCCCGCAACAGAGCGCACTGAGCTGGTGCTGCGAGACAGAAAAGGCAAATGCCTCTACCACGACACGGTTCTGTTATGCCCGGAAAGCATGGTCAGCAAAGACGGCTATGCACCGGGTGCTTACTTGGCTTTGAGCGATGAAAACTACCGCCGCTGGAAGCGTATTGTATACCAGGAAAACACCGTTTCCACCAAGCAGCAACATGAGGCAGCAACCCAACAACACCGCCAAGCGGTGAAAGACTTACACGCCCTGCTGCGTAACTGCAAAACAGCAGAGGTGTACACACTCAGCAACATGTTTTCCGCTGTTTGGATACGTAAATTAACCCCGGCAGAAACCCAAAAGCTTTGCCGCCTGCTGCGCCAATGCAAACCACTGGCATTCTCAGGCAATATACCGGGCTTGCGGGCACATAAAACTACCATCAGCTTTTACGATGCCTCCGGTAAAACAATCGGACAACTTGATGCACAGTCGATAACACATGCCGATGCAGCCCGCAACCAACAACACTGCACAGAGCAGGAAAGCATGTACCTGCCCATGCAAGAGTACAAACACTTCTCCCAACTTATACAGCCCGTTTCAAACTGACACAAAGAGCAAAATAAATTAAAAAAAAGCTTTACAAAAGGGGGTATATCGTGCATTCTTGCGCCCGTCTATGTCATTTGCAGAACTCGGTATTTGCCCGGAAATTTTAGAAGCGATAGAGGTGCTCGGATTCGAGGCCCCCTCCCCCATTCAGCAGCAGGCCATCCCCGCCGCGCTGGAGGGTAAAGATATTGTGGGGCTCTCGCACACCGGGTCCGGCAAAACGCTGGCATTCTCCATACCGGCGTTAGAGAACATAGACCCCACCGTGCGCGGAGTACAAGTGCTGTGTTTGGCCCCCACCCGTGAGCTTGCGGTGCAAATTTGCAGAGAGGTAGACAAGCTGGCCATGTTCTTGGATGGTGTATCTGCCGTGCCGATTTACGGTGGCACCTCCTTTGCACCACAGCTGGCAGCATTGCAACGCGGCGTACAATTTGTTGTAGGCACGCCCGGCCGCGTGATAGACCTGATGGAGCAAGGCGAACTCAAGACGGAGCATATCTCCACCCTTATTCTGGATGAGGCGGATGAGATGCTGGACATGGGTTTTCAGGAGGATATTGACCGTGTGGTTGCACAACTACCCGTTAACCGCCAAACGCTTTTCTTCTCTGCCACCATGTCTCCCGCTATTCGGGCGTTGATAAACCGCCTTTCTGCAGAGCCGCAAGAAATCAGCATCGAGCGTCCCGTGCTCACCGTGCCCACCTGCGAGCAGTGCGTGTATGAGGTAGTGTTCTCCTCTCGCATAGAGGTACTGAGCCGCTTAATCGAAATGGGCCGCATGAAGAGAGGCTTGGTATTTGCCAACACCAAACGCGTGGTGGATGACGTGGTGGACGGATTGTTGGCACGCGGCTACTCTGTGGACCGCCTGCACGGAGACATGCCGCAAAGTCTGCGCGAGCGCGTGATGGACTCCTTCCGCAAGGGCAACCTCAATGTATTGGTGGCAACGGATATTGCCGCCCGAGGCTTAGATATTGATGATGTAGACATTGTGGTAAACTTTGAATTACCGCGGGACCCGGAGGACTACGTGCACCGCATCGGCCGCACGGCAAGAGCCGGGCGCAAGGGCAAAGCTGTCACCTTCATCGGCCGCAGAGATTTCTCTTTGCTGGGGCGCATAGAACGCTTTGTAGGCATACGCATGCCGCGAGAAAAAGTCATGACCGCCCACCAAGTGGAGCAAGCCCGCAGGGAGTCTTTGGTGGACGACATTATTGAAAAAGCAGCCCAAGCCACAGAACTGCCCGATGAGCTCAAGGATATCGACATGCCTGCCGAGCAAATTATGGCAGCCATGTTTGAACTCTTGGTGAGCAAAGGCAGTTGCGAGCTGCACCCCATACCCGAGGATCGCCCCGGTCGCCATACCGGCAAGCAGCAAGCCGCAGACAACATGCCAATGGCAGAAAAGGGTAACGATTGGAGCACCCTGCAAGAGAGCACTACCTTGTTCATGAACGGTGGCAAGCTCATCGGCATACGCCCCAAGGATATCGCCGGGCTCTTTTACAACGAGGGCGGTGCCCCCAAAGGCAGCGTGGGCGATATCAAGATTTTCCTTAAGCACTCACTCATCGAGGTATCGCCGGAGCTCGCCCCGCAGCTCTGCGAGCGACTTGCTACCTGCAATATCTGCGGCTATGAGGTTAACATAAGAGAGGACAAAGGCATACCCGGGCAGGATGCCGGCCCGAGAGTCAATGTAAGAGACCGCCGCACCAACGCGCCCGACTCATACCGCCGAGACCGCAGCGACAAATTTGACCGCCCCGCCCGCAAGGATGCCGACCGCCGCGAGCATGGCAGCCGCTTTGAGCGAGCAGAGCGTTACTCTGCCCCACGCCGCGAAAAGTTTGACCGCTATGAAGGAGCCGGTAAAGACGGCGGGTTCCGCAAACGCTTTGACCGAGCCCCTCGACAAGAGGCAGATGCCTTTTACACCAAGTTTGCCGGCAGCAAAAAGCCCCGTAAAAAATAAAAACACCACACCATGAGTACCACGGCAGAACAAAAAGCATTAGCTTATTTTCACCAAGGCTATAACTGCGCGCAATCCGTCTTTGCAGCATTTGCCGAGGATGTAGGGTTGAGCGAGGAGCTTGCCTTGCGACTCTCTGCCGGTTTTGGTGCCGGGGTGGGCCGCATGCGCGGCATGTGTGGTGCCTTCAGCGGGCTCACCATGGTGGCCGGCTACTGCAAGGGCAACCTCACCGGTGAGCCGGAGGACAAAGAGGTCGTCTTCTCTCTGGTGAGAGAGCTGGCGGAGTCTTTCAAGGCAGAGTTCGGCACCCTCACCTGCCGTGAGCTGTTGCACTTGGATGAAGGCTTGCAAGAGGGAGCCCGCCCCAACGAGCGCACCCAAGCCTATTACGCAGCCCGCCCCTGCGAGCGCTGCGTGGCATTTTGTGCACGCAAGGCGGCAGATTTGCTCCGTCGATAAACGGGTAACAATGCCGCATTTTTTCATGTACAGCGGGCTAGTTTTGAAAGATTCCGAAAAATGTTAAAGTTAGTCTTGACTCTAAGGGGGGAATATGCTTAAATCTTGCGGTTGCCATGTCCAATAAAGCTCGCTATTCCATTTCAGCCTTGTCCCGCAAAACGGGGCTCTCTGTGCACACGCTTCGGTTCTACGAGAAAGAGGGGATTATCAGACACGTAGAGAGAACGGAATCCGGGCGACGAATCTACGGGGAAGACAGCATTGGCTGCCTGATTGGAGCGCTTTGCATGAAGCAGGCCAGGCTCACACTCTCTCAGATAAAAGAGTTTTTTGACTTAACGGTCAAGGGGAGCGAATCCCTGCCCCGTCGTTTGGAGATGTTAGCCTCTGCACGTGAGAATCTGTTAGACTTACAGGCAAACATAGCCAAGAGCATTAAATTGGTAGATTTCTTTATAGACGGAGCCAACGCCGCTTTGACAGCCATGGCAAACGGAGAGGACCCGGACAAAGCATTCCCGCTGCTTACAAGAGAAGGCATTGCCACTATTCCCACCATGATGACGGATGAAGGCAAGCTGGAGCCGGATATGCCGGCCATTTGGGATGATTCGGAACTTTGAGCGCAAAGCAAACACCCCCCGATATGAATAGCCGAACAGATGAAAACTCACCGCGCATACGCAAGGTGATGGTGGCAGTGTTGGCGGCATTATTTATGGCACAACTGGGCGCAGGAGTATATGACCTGTTGTTTACCAACTACTTGAGCGACGCACAAGGGCTCAACGCTCAAGAGCGCGGTTTTTTGGAGTTGCCGCGAGAATTACCCGGTGTATTAAGCCTGCTGGTGATGGGGTCTCTGTTTTTCCTGAATGAGGTACGCTTGGCAGCGGTATCTGTTTTGCTGGCTGCCGTGGGTAGTTTTTTCATGATGAACCTGGGGCCGCATGCCGGCATCTGGCAACTGAGTCTCTGCGTGGTAACAGCCAGTTTAGGCTTACATATTTTGATGGGCACGGTGGATTCCATTGTGATGCACACCGCCCGCCCCGAAAACCGCAGCCTGCGTTTAGGCCAAATGCGCGCTTTAGGCACAGCCGCCACCTTGCTGGGGGCGGGTTATGTGTGGCTCAAGTGGCAATTTAACGACAACTTTGCTGTGGACTATGTGCTGGTGATTGTGTTTTTCGTGATTGCCGCCATCATGCTCTTTTGCATCAAAGCCCCGGATTTTCCGCGCCGCAAAAGTTTCCGGGAGAACTTCATATTGCGCCGAGAATATGCCGTTTATTATGGTATAGAAACCCTGCACGGCATCCGTAAACAGCTTTATATCACCTTCGGCTATTGGTTGCTGGTCAACACTATGGGGCAACCGCCCGAACAGGTGGGCAAAATTATGCTCATAGCCGGCATCATCGGGCTATTTACCCAGCCCACCATCGGCAAATGCATAAAAAAATACGGTGAAAAACGTGTTACCATTTTTGACAGCATGGCATTATCCGTACTCTGCTTGGCATACGCTTTTGCCCCCACCCTGTTATCGGCACAATGGGCTGTGGTTGTTATAGCCTGCTGTTTCGTGTTAGATAAAATACTCTTTGACCTCGGCATGGCACGCACTACCTATATAGCCCGCATTTGCGGGGAGCGCCGTGCAGACATCACCCCTTGCATTTACACGGGTATTGCCATTAACCATGCAGCCTCTATCACCTACGGCGTTATCGGCGGGTTGATATGGTCTTACACGGGTGGGCCCCAAGCCGTGTTCCTTACCGGTGGTTTGGCCGTGGTAGGTGCCGGGCTTTTGGCGCGTAAAATGAAGTAAACCCTCGGCCTCTCCCCACGTAGCAAAATAGTTGCGCGGCATGTGCATTTATGTCAGGCTGAGGGCTTGCAAGCTGCGGTGGGTTCATGGCATAATATGCGTGCATTATGGAAACTCTTTTATCAATCCTGCAATCCATAGGGATTATCTTTATCGTCATTATGTTCTTTAACATAATGATATTTGTGCACGAGCTGGGGCATTTTTTGGCCGGCAAATGGCGTGGTGCGTATATAGACCGCTTTCAGATATGGTTCGGCAAGCCCATTTGGAGCAAGAAAATATGGGGCGTGCAATGGGGGCTGGGGTGGATTCCGGCGGGTGGTTTTGTCTCCCTGCCGCAGCTGGAAGACATGCAGAACATTGAGGGCAAGGCAGAGCTGCCGGCAGACCTCAAACCGCTTAAAGCCAAAGATAAAGTTATCATCGCCGCAGCCGGGCCGTTGTTTTCCCTGTTGCTGGCGTATGCCTTTGCCTGCATTGTATGGGGTGTGGGTAAACCTGTAACAGAGCTACCGAACACTCAGATTGGCTACTTGGTGGATGGCGCCCCCGCTGCACAGGCCGGGCTGCAACTCGGCGACATCATCCGCAAGATAGATGGTCAGCCCGTCACCAAATGGATGGGCAACATGGAGGGTGTGACAGAGCTTATCGCCTTGAGTGAACATGATAAAATCAACATCACCGTAGACCGCCCGCAAGCGGATGGCAGCTTTGTGACGCTTGATTTCCAAACAACTTACATTCAACCCGAGACCCAATGGTGGCAACGCTCGGCCATGCGCAAAATCGGTATCTACGGGGCAGAAGAATCCATGGTGCACAGCGTGGTACCCAACTCCCCCGCTGCATTAGCAGGCTTGCAGCCGGGGCAAACCATCACCCACCTCAACGGGCAGCGCATCTACTCCCCGGTAGCCATACTCAAAGCGTCCGAAAAAGGGCAAGAGCTGGAGCTCACCGTGCAAAGTGCAGATGCTCAAAGTAACACCCTGCGCCTTACCCCCGCCCTGCCCGACAACTGGCAAGGTAAGCAGGGAGCCACCCCCATGCTGGGTATTGCCTGGGGTAACCCCAATAAACAAGTGCAGTTTGAATACCCCAACCCGCAACAGCAAGTCAGCCAAAGCTTGCGGTGGATGGGTACAACCCTCAATAAATTAATAGCCCCCGACAGCAGCGTGGGCATGGAGCACTTGAGCGGCCCCGTGGGCATTGGCTCTTACATGTACAAAATGATGGAGTTACCCGCCTCTGTAGGTTGGCGTTTGCTGCTGTGGTTTGCCGTGGTACTCAATGTCAACTTAGCTGTACTCAATATCTTACCCTTGCCGGTGGTAGATGGCGGGCACGTGGTGCTGGGCATTTGTGAAATGTTGCGTGGCAAACCCGTGAGCGGTAAGTTCCTGGACTGGATTATGACCGGCTTCATCTTCCTGCTGCTGTTCTTCTTTGTATTTGTCACCTTTAAAGACATTGGCGACATGGTGGGAGAAGATGAAGCAGAGCAACTGCCGGAACCCATCTTCAACCTGCCTGCCCAGCCATGAAACGCGCCCTGATACTCAGCACCCTGGCCGCCACGGGTATATTATGTGCCTGCCGTGTTTTTGCCCCGTCGGATTATTTTGAAGACAACTTCACCGCTTGGCACTACGTGCAGCAAGCACCTGCCGACTTTACGGAAACCGACCTCAAAGCACTGGATATACCTGTAGACCTGCATTTTACCGATAAAAAGACAGGCGATGCCGTGTATGTATTCCGCCGCCACCATACCCCCTATTATCAAGGGCAGCCCAATAAACAACTGGCAGAGGTATGGCGTTTTGACGCGAATACCGGTAAGGCAAAGGGAATTTATACCTATTATACCGAGAGAAATTTCTGATTCGCCACACAAACCGGCATTTTATTCTTGGAAAACATGTTCTCCCATGCTAGAATGACACTATGGTAAGAGTACTTGCAGCAACGGATTTTTCGGAGGACGGGCGCCCGGTTCTTGACTTTACGGCAAACTTGGTCAAGCAAACGGGGGGCAAAATGTATTTGCTTCACGCAGTAGAACCCTGCATGATGGATGCCGCCGGCAGCATGGCAGCAGAGGACCTGCTGAGGGGCTATGCCACGGTGCCCACCATAGAAGATTTACCGGATAACACCATCCTGACCATGGCAGATCAACGTGCCAAGCACTTGGCAGAGGCCATCAGCAAACAATATGAAATCCCCATTTACGGCAAAGCGGAGGAGTCGGATGATATTGTGAGCTGCGTGCACGACTTCTGCAAACGCCATAATATAGACATACTCGTTATCGGCAATCGCCACCACTCCCTGCTCACCTCCATATTGCTGGGCAACACGGCAGAAAAACTGGTGCGTGCCGCTAAAATACCCGTTACGGTGGTACCGTGCGGCAGCAAATAAAAATGATGACACTGCTATTTTTCGGGGATGTCGTGGGCGAGCCGGGGCGGCGCGCCCTATACCGTGCCATACCCGAGCTTAAGGCAGAATACGGGGCAGACGCCGTCATTGTCAACGGAGAAAACGCTGCAGGAGGCCGCGGCATTACGCCCCCGTTGGTAAATGAGTTCTTTGAACACGGGGTGGATGCCATCACCCTGGGGGATCACGTGTGGGATCAACAATCTCTGGCAGACCAAATAGACACCCTGCCCAACGTGCTGCGCCCGCTCAACCTGCAAAGCAACAACCCCGGCAAAGGCAGCTGTATCATCCACACCCCCAAGGGAGATGTCGGGGTTATCTGCCTTATCGGGCGCACCTTTATGCGCTATGCCGCAGAGAATCCGTTTTTGGTGGCAGAAAGTGCCGTGGAGTCCCTGCACGCACAAGGCATACACACCATTTTGGTAGATATACATGCAGAGGCCACCAGTGAGAAAATATCCCTGGCTCTGCACTTGAACGGACGCGCCACAGCCGTACTGGGCACACACACCCATGTACAAACGGCAGATGCCCGCATTTTACCCGCCGGCACGGCAGCCATTACGGATGTGGGCATGTGCGGCAGCAGAGACGGCGTTATCGGCAGAGATGTCGAGCAAGTGCTGCAAGCTCAAATTACCGCCATGCCCTGCAAGCTCGACATCGGCGGCTACCCGGCCCGTGTGAGCGGCGTGGTGATTACGGCAGATGAAAACACGGGGCGGGCACTATCCATACAAGCCTTTAACAGAGATTATGATAGATGAGGAAAGATTCGGCGGCATTGCCCGCTTGTACGGCGTAGCACAGGCCGAGCGCATAGCGCAAGCCCGCATTGCGGTGGTGGGTATTGGCGGTGTGGGCTCTTGGGCGGTGGAGGCCTTGGCACGCAGTGGCGTGGGCACGCTTATACTGCAAGATATGGATGACCTGTGCATTACCAACACCAACAGGCAAATTCACGCCATGCAAGGCACATACGGCCAAGCTAAGGTGGAGGTAATGGCAGAGCGCACACGCCTCATCAACCCCGCTGTACAGGTGGAGTCCCTGCTCTCTTTTTATACCGTATCCCACCCCGAGCGGCTGTTCGATACCGCACCCGATATCGTGATAGATGCCATAGACTCCATGCGCCCCAAAGCCCACCTCATTGCAGAGTGCTACAAGCGAGGCATACCCATTATCACCTGCGGCGGGGCCGGCGGGCGCATCGATGCCGCCTGTATTACCATGGCAGACCTTGCCCGCACCTGTGGGGATAACATGCTCTCTCAACTGCGCAAAACTCTGCGTAAGGAATACGGGTTCCCCCTGCACGACAAATGCCCCGATATCGGCATCCCCTGCGTCTACTCCCCGGAGAAACCGCGTTTCCCCCGCTGCGACGGCAGCGTAAGCTGCGAGCGTGAGCCCGGGCAGAAAGGCGGCATAGGCTGTGCCTCCGGGTTCGGCTCTGCCACCCATGTTACCGGCACCTTCGGCTTTTTGATGGCGGGGGCTGCGTTAAAGCTTTTAAACAATTAATCTTGAGGGCCATGGCGATTACTCTCAGTCAAAATGAAATCAGCGCACGTGCCGCCAAATTTGCCGGGGTATGGAAAAACACCGAGCGTGAGGAGGCAGAGGCGCAGGCCTTTCTCATCGACTTTTTTCACGTATTGGGGGTGGACCGCAAAAAAGTTGCCATATTTGAGCACAAAGTCAAATGTACGGATGGCGGCAATGGTTATATAGACTTGTTCTGGAAAGGTAAAATCCTCATCGAGATGAAATCCCGCGGTAAGGATTTAACCAAAGCCTATGAACAAGCCAAGCGTTATGCAGAAACCCTGGCTCCCCATGAGCTGCCCAAGGCCATCTTGGTGTGCGATTTCGAAAACTGGCACCTCTACGACTTGGCTCAAGATGCCCGCCTCACCACGTTCTCACTCTCAGAGCTGCCTCAATACATCCACCTGTTCCACTTCTTAGCAGGCTACGAGCAACGAGAATACCAGGAGGAAGACCCCGTCAACGTGCAAGCTGCCGAGCTGTTGGGCAAATTACACGACAGGCTTAAAGAGATTGGTTACATTGGCCACCCGCTGGAGGTCTACCTCGTGCGCCTGCTCTTTTGCCTGTTTGCTGAAGATACCGGCATATTCCGCAAAGACGCCTTCCGCTCTTACATATTGAACTGCACGGCAGAAGACGGGCGAGACCTGGCGCCCCTGCTCGCAGAGCTCTTTCAAGTGCTCAATACCCCACCAAAAAGCCGGCTCTGTACCCGTAATGAGGCTATCAAAGAGTTTCCCTATATCAACGGCGGGCTTTTTGCAGAGTTTTTGCCCATGCCTGCCTTTGATGCGGATATGCGCCAAGCCCTGCTGAACTGCTGCGCGTTGGATTGGAGCACCATCTCCCCCGCCATCTTCGGCTCCATGTTCCAAAGCGTGATGGATGCCACCGCCCGCCGCGCCTTGGGTGCCCACTACACCAGCGAGCGCAATATCCTCAAACTCATTAACCCCTTGTTTATGGATTCTTTGCGAGAGGAGTTCGAGCTCATTCAGCACGATAAATCCTCCGCAAGAAAATCAAAACTCGCTAAGTTTCACAAAAAAATCTCAGAGCTCAGGTTTTTGGATCCCGCCTGCGGCTGCGGCAATTTCCTGGTAGTGGCATACAGAGAGCTGCGCCGCCTGGAGCTGGCCGTTATTGCAGAGCGTGAAAAGCTGGAGCGCGCCACCACCGGCAGTGATTGGATGCTCTCTGCCAATGATGTGTGCCTGGTGAATGTTAACCAATTCTACGGCATAGAGATTGAGGATTTCCCCGCCCAAATTGCACAAGTAGCCATGTGGCTTATGGACCACCTCATGAATATTGAGGTAGGCAACTACTTTGGCGAGGCCTACGCCCGCATCCCCCTCACCGCCTCTGCCTCCATTGTTCGCGGCAACGCCCTGCAAATTGACTGGGAAACCGTTGTTCCCAAAGAGAAACTCAACTACATTATGGGCAACCCGCCGTTCTCCGGTGCCAGATTCATGAGCAAGGAGCAAAAAGGGAATTTACTGAAAATTTTTAACGGTGTCAAAAACGCAGGTGACTTAGATTTTGTAACATGCTGGTTTAAAATAGCTGCAACCATCATGCAGGGCACAAACATCAAAACAGCCTTTGTGGCTACAAACTCCGTTTGTCAAGGTCAATCTGTGGCCATCATCTGGAAACACTTGAAACAGGATTTGGGGATAGACATACATTTTGCCTACCGTACCTTCAAATGGAGAAATGAATCGAAGGGCGTTGCCGGTGTGCATTGTGTCATTGTAGGTTTTTCGTGTGTGTACTCAGCACAAAAAATTATTTTTGACAATGAAGTAACCATAAAAAATAGTGAAAACATTAATGGGTACCTCACTTATGCCCCTGATATTTACATAGAAAACCGCAATCATCCCATTTGCTCAGTACCTGAAATGGCCATGGGTAATCAACCCATTGACAACAGCAACTACCTATTCTCTTCAGAAGAAAAAGAGGAATTTTTGAAGCTTGAACCCGCAGCGGCTGCTTATTTTCACCCTTGGTTAGGAGCACAAGAGTTCATCAATAACAAACCACGTCATTGTCTGTATATTGCACAGGTTCCCCCCCATGAACTGAAGAAAATGCCGCATGTGCTGCAACGTATAGAAGCGGTGCGCTTGTTCCGCTTGGCAAGCAGCAGGGCATCTACCTTAAAACTTGCTGCATATCCAACGAAGTTCCAAACGGAAAACATACCGACCAACAGTTACATAGCTATTCCTCAAGTTTCCTCAGAGCGACGAGATTACATACCTATGGGCTTTTTATCACCGCAAATACTATGTAGCGATAAACTCAGGCTCATTCCCCATGCTACCCTCTACCACTTTGGGGTACTTACCTCATCCATGCACATGGCTTGGACAAAAGCCGTATGTGGGCGATTGAAGAGCGATTACCAATACTCCGCCAAAATTGTCTACAATAATTTCCCGTGGCCGGAGACAACGGAAGCGCAGCAGGAGAAGATAGCCGAATTGGCACAGGGCGTGTTGGATGCCCGCGCCCTGTACCCTGATAGCAGCTTGGCAGATTTGTATGACCCGCTGACCATGCCAGTGGAGCTGGTGGCAGCCCACCGCAAACTTGATGCCGAGGTGGAGAAGGCGTATGGGCGCAAGTTTGGCGATGATGCGCAGCGCGTAGCGTATTTGTTTGAGCAATATAGTAAAAAAGTGAACAGCTGAAATAATGACAAAAGGTATATTTTTAACAGCAATGGCAGCAGCATGCACAGCAATGGCAGAACCGGCAACCCTCAACATGTTGCAAAGCGGGCGGTGCATGGTGAGTGTGGATGTGCCAAGCGATAAAAAACTGGTGGGGCATGCCCCGCAAGGTAAAAAACTACACATAACGGACGGCACAAAAATTCTGTGGAAAGGGAAAGACGGGGAAACCTTTGAAATAACCCCATACTGCAAAAAACTTTACCTGTTGAGTGACTCTGCCACAAGCTGCGCCGCCACCACCCTACGGTGGGAGCCCACCCGCATCTATTACGCCAAGCGGGATAAAAAGATTCAGGTATCGGCGGATGGCAGCAACGGGTGGGGAGAAATGAAAGCAGACGGTACAGATGCCGGGCCTGCACTGCGGGAATTGATAAGCGATGCCACGTGGCACGGATGCTGTGACAGCGAGGTAACAATTAATATACCCAAGGGAGAATACCATTTCTACCCCGAGGGGGCTCTGCAAATGAGCTACTATATCTCCAACCACGACCAGCAGGACATGCAACCCGTGGGGGTGCCGATTGTGGGGCAAAAGAACCTCAAAATCAACGGCAACGGCTCTACATTCGTCTTTCATGGGGCCATGCAGCCCGTGCTGATTATGGACAGCGAGGGCGTGGAGCTGAACGATATTACCATTAAGCACGATGCCCCCTACTACAACGAAGGGAAGATAGTCGAGATAAAAGACGGCTGCACCACGCTGGAGTTTGCAGAGCAGTTCCGATGGCAGGTAAAAGCCGGGCATTATTACCTGATGGGGGATGGTACCCCCCGCAAGCCCGGGGCTGTGCTGGCCTTTGAGGCAGATGGACGCATGGTAGCCACGGGCAAAGCGGGGGATATGCCTTGGCCCAACAAATGCGAGCAAGTCGGTAAAAACCGAGTCAAGTTTTATAACGATGCGGCAGAATTAGGGCTTAAGGAGGGACAAGTGCTGGTATACCGTCACTATGGGCGCCCCCACCCCACCATGGTGTTGTACCGCGCCAAGGGTACAACGCTCAACAACATAGTGTTTCAGGACAGCCAGGGCATGGCGCTCATCGCCCAGCGCAGCAAAGATGTCAGCATCAACGGTGGCGGTTGCATTTGTGCAGAGGGGCGCGTGTACACCGTGTCGGCAGATGCCACTCACTTCTCCAACTGTGCAGGCACCATCACGGTCAACGGCGCAATGTACGAGGGCATGATGGACGACGCCATCAACGTGCACTCCACTTGCTTGGGTATCAAACAAGTTATCTCACCCACAGAAATCATTGCAGAATACATGCACCCGCAGGCCGTGGGCTTTGAGGTGTTTGAAGCCGGCGAGCACATTCAGTTCATTAAGGGAAAAACACTGGAGAATCACCCGCAGCTCATCAAAGCTGCCCGAGTGAAAAAAATCAATGAAACCCACCTGCTTATCACCTTGGCAGCGCCCCTGCCCGCCGGCATAGGCGCAGGAGATGCCATTGAGAATGCAGACTGGTACCCCGCCGTCAGCTTTACTAACTGCACCGTACAGCACAACCGCGCACGCGGCACCTTGTTTACCACGCCCAAGCCCGTGTTGGTGCAAGAGTGCAAGTTCATAGGCTCCGGCGGGTCCGCCATTCTGCTGGCGGGGGATGCCCAAGGCTGGTATGAGAGCGGGCGTTGCCTGGATGTAAAAATCATCAACAACCTGTTTGATCACAACCTGTTACAGCGTTATCAGTTTACGGAGGGTATCATCTCCATATACCCCATGGTAAAACACCCCGAGCAACAGACGGAGCGTTATCACCAAAATATATTGATAGAGGGCAACACCTTCCTTACCCACCGCGTGCCGCTTATCTATGCCATATCGGCAGATGGCATCATCCTACGCAACAATACGGTGCAGTTTGATGATAAGCACGCCCCTATGCACAACAAACAACCTTACGTGCTGCAACACTGCGGCAAAACAGATTTACAAAAGCTCTGAAATACCACCATGAAATTCAACGATCGCACCGCACGCCCCAATAAGCACACCACCCGCCCGGATGACCGACCTCGTGGCAAAGGGCAGCCTCACTACGATAAGCCCCCCACTAAAACGGTGGTAAAGGCTCTGGATGAAGGAGCCCTGCAAGATATTCTGGAGGCTCAGCCCCAAGGCCTTTACTTGGTGTTGGACTGCGTGCAAGACCCGCATAACCTGGGGGCCATACTCCGCACGGCTGATGGCGCGGGCGTGGCCGCTGTCATCACCCCCAAAGACAAATCCGTGGGTATTACAGAGACCGTGCTGCGAGTCTCCGTGGGTGCTGCGGAGAAAGTGCCTTTTGTGCAGGTAACCAACCTGGCCCGCACCATGAAGATGATGAAGGAGGCAGGCATCTGGTTTGTAGGCACATCCGACCACGGAGACCGAGACCTTTACGCCATGGACCTCAAAGGCGGCATTGCCTTGGTGATGGGGGCAGAAGGAGACGGCATGCGCCGCCTTACGGAGGAAAACTGCGATTTTCTCATCCGCATACCCATGTACGGCAGCGTTCCCTGCCTCAATGTATCCGTAGCCACGGGTGTGTGCCTGTATGAAGCCGTGCGCCAAAGAAACCTGTAACCCACCCCACCCTTTGCCAACCATAGAAACCATAGAACCGCCACAGGGGGCCGTTGTGCGCTTTGTCTCAGACCTACACTTGGGGCATGAGCGTTGCGAGGTGCCAAGCATAGCCACCTTGGCAGAAACGCTGCTGCAAGGCATACACATGCTGGTGCTGGTGGGAGATGCCGCAGAAACCCGCGTGTGCGACTGGCAAGCGCGGGGCAAAGCCCTGCGGGAAGAACTGCGCCGCACCTGCCAAGAAAAAAATGTACAGCTGGTGGAAATAGCGGGCAACCATGACCCCGACACAGAGCCCCTGCTCATCCGCTTTTGGGGGGGCAAAGTAGTTGCCATGCATGGGCATGCCCTTTACAAAGAAGTAGCCCCATGGAGCTGGGAGTACCTGCTTCATAAAGAAGAATGCCATAAGCTCATAGCTAACTATGCAGATTCCGACACCAATTTAGTGTCCCGCTTGGAGTTATCCAGGGCGATGTGCCAACTCACCCCGCCTATTTTGCGCCGTAAAGGCATTAAGAACAAATACCTGCGTGGCTTGTTGCACTGCTTTTGGCCTCCGCAGCGCCCTCTCAACATCATACGCTGCTGGCTTACTTGCGGCAAGCGCGCCAACCGCTTTGCAGAGCGCTTTTTCCCCGAGGCTCAAACCGTGGTACTGGGGCATTTTCACCGCTCCGGTCATTGGCGTTTTAAAAACCGCCATATCTATAATACCGGGGCTTGGTTTAAACATGCCACCCCCTACTACCTCGATATGCAGGATGCCTCTGTTCTCTCCTACAAAAAACTGATTTTGAAAAATTTCCCTTGACGACTTGTGATTTTTTGCGATAATATCGGCAGATAACAGTTATTAATCTATGCGAGCCAAAAACATTTCACGTTATACATACAAAAAAACAGCTTTTCAGGGTTGGCGGCTTGCTATATCCCGCAAAGGGCATACTTTTGTCAAATACTTTGGCGACAAACAGTTTGAGGGGTATCGCTCAGCGTTTCGTGCAGCTCTTGAAGTGAGGGATGCCATACTCTACGAACTGAAACAACCGGGAGCGGATCCTGCTGTTGTTTTTAACGCAGCCAGAGAATGGCTACACGGCACCGGCAACGATGAGCAGCCGGAATAAATAACCGGACTTTTTCGTGACCGTAAGCGAGCTAAATTTTTGAGCCCGCGTAAGCGGGCGGCATTTCAAATAGCGAGTGGTGGAGCCGCGCAGCGGCGCAACCACTCGAATTAATTAATTATAAAGGGAACCCGTGAAACGGGTGACACTTAAGTCATGTTAAAATCCATAGAG
>SUVJ01000095.1 GCA_015062045.1 Akkermansiaceae bacterium | reverse complement strand
CTGTTGAAGAGCCCGCCGTGGTAGAACCCGCCCCTGCTGTTGAGGAGCCCGCCCCCGCCGTTGAGGAGGAGCCCGTTCCCACCCCCGAAGAGGATAACACCGTGGAGGTACCCGCCCCTGCCGTTGAGGAGGAGCCCACCGTTGATGAACCCGTTCTCGTTGCCGGGGATAATGATCCCTTTATGGAAGCTCTCATGCAGGAACAGGGGGTTCCTGTAGTGGATGCTGCCAAAGCCGAGGCTGAGAAACTTGCTGCCGAAGCCGCTGCCGCAGAGGCTGCCGCCAAAGCCGAGGCTGAGAAACTTGCTGCCGAAGCCGCTGCCGCAGAGGCTGCCGCCAAGGCTGAGGCCGAGAAGCTTGCTGCCGAAGCTGCCGCTGCAGAGGCTGCCGCCAAGGCCGAGGCCGAGCGCATTGCCGCAGAGCGCAAGGCAACCGTCAATTCTTATCTGGATCGTGTCAACGCTGCAGCCCCCAAGGCCGCTACCGGTCAGCTGTACCAAAAGCGTTTGCAGACCCTGCTGCCCATGATTGCAGATGGCCAGAACGTCAACGTAACCACAGAGGAGACCAAGGGCAACACAGCCCTGCACTATGCCTGTGCTACCGGCGATGTTGAGCTCGTGAAGTGGCTCATCGACAACGGTGCAGACGTGAACGCCAAGACCGAGGCCGGCAAGACCCCCATCGAGTGCATCGGTGGTGACAAAGAGGCTGCAAACGCCCTCTACTTGCTGCTCAAGGGCACTCCCGCCCCTGTTAATGAGTAAAATATGAGCCGTATCTTCCACTTTCTCTGCGTTGCTTTTTTGAGCATAATGCCGGTATATGCCGGTGCGGTGTCGCGCCCCGTTGTCATAGACATCGGCCACCAGTACACCGCATCCGGGGCAGAATCCCCCGACGGCAAAATCAATGAGTACGCCTTTTGGGCACAATATGCCATAGAAGTGCGCAGAGAAGTGGAGGCTGCAGGCTACCCCTGCATTATCACCAACCGTAGCGAAGCTCCCACCAAAGAGCCCCTGGCTACCTACAACAAAGAATCCGGCGTTGTTCACCTGAATAAACCGGATAAAGACGCCAAGCGCTACCCTTCCACCCACCACCCGGAGCACATTGGAGCCGGCATGATAAGTGCCGACTACGCCATTGATAAAAACGCGCTCTGCGTGGTGTTTCTGCACCTTAACAGCGTGGGCTCCAAGTGGTCCGTCACCCCGCCCACCGGCCTTATTATCTGTAATAAAAACCACGGCAATGCCTTGGCGGAGTCCGTGTGTGAGGCCATGCGTGCGGATATTCTTGACCAAAAGGGCGGTATGCCCAATGCTAAAAAGGGTATTAAAGTATTGCCCCGCCACATCGGCTCCCAATCCGGTGCCGGGTGGATGAATACCCTCGATGAGGAGAAAATACCCGCCATCATCTTTGAGGCCGTATACGTTAACAACCGCGGCCATATAGACTTTATCTCCAAAGACGCCAACGCCCGCAAACTGGCGCGCACCATCGGTAAAGGCGTGGTCAATTGGCTTAAAGCCAACCACCCCATAAAGGTTGCTCCCCCCGCCCCCGCAGAGCCCGTGCGCAACTATACCTTAGATGTTTACCCCCAAGCCCCGGTTACACCCGGCTCCTATCTGCAAGAGATAATGGGCGAAAGAGCCCCTAGCTACCTACAACTAGGAATCCGGCATTGTTCACCTGAATAAACCGGATAAAAAACGCGCTCTGTGTGGTGTTTCTGCACCTTAACAGCGTGGGCTCCAAGTGGTCCGTCACCCCGCCCACCGGCCTTATTATCTGTAATAAAAACCACGGCAATGCATTGGCGGAGTCCGTGTGTGAGGCCATGCGTGCAGATATTCTTGACCAACAGGGCGGCATGCCCAATGCTAAAAAGGGTATTAAAGTATTGCCCCGCCACATCGGCTCCCAATCCGGTGCCGGGTGGATGAATACCCTCGATGAGGAGAAAATACCCGCCATCATCTTTGAGGCCGTATACGTTAACAACCGCGGCCATATAGACTTTATCTCCAATGATGCCAACGCCCGCAAACTGGCGCGCACCATCGGTAAAGGCGTGGTCAATTGGCTTAAAGCCAACCACCCCATAAAGGTAGCACCTCCCGCCCCCGCAGAGCCCGTGCGCAACTATACCTTAGATGTTTACCCCCAAGACCCGGTGACACCCGGCTCCTATCTGCAAGAGATAACGGGCGAAACAGCGCTCCCCGCCACGGTATCGCAAGTCATTGTAAAAAAGGACTCAAAGTAAAATTATTTGCTGCACGCAGCTGCACCCGTCATAATAATCACGCAAATTTCAGCGCGGCAGTGACTTTAGGCTTGCCTGCGGGGGAAATTTCGAGTACACTCAAACCGATGCATCAAATCGTATTTAATGAAATCAGTGCGAGCGAGGTTTCCGCTATCCCCACCTTGGAGCAGCTGGAGCTTATCTCCGGGTTTAAGGTAGACCAAGCCTTTTTGGATGGCGAGAAGGATGACCCCAGCTTCGGCGTGGTAGAGCGAGACGGTAAAAAGATATTCCGTTATCGCTCCAAAGACTACCGCATATACTTCACCATGGAGGGCGGGGCCGTTGTGGTGCAGCGCGTGTTGCACGCGGACTCCCTCAAGGATTTCTTGTTCCGCTCCGGCATGGGCAGCGGGTCCGAGGACCAGAAACTGGGCAACTCCCGTTCCTTCTGGAAACTCATCGAGGCCGGCGAGCAAGCCCGCCGACAATAATACCCTGAAACCGTAGGCACCCATGAGGGAGTGGTTGCGCAGCTTGGCGTGCATGCCGGCGCGGGTGGTCGCGTTGGCGGGCGTAACCTTTACCCAATTGATACGCATGCGCTTGTTTTGGGTTCTTGCAGTGTTTGGCGTGGGTTTCCTCGCGCTGCAATTTTTGCCGTATCACGGGCATTTAGGCACAGAGACCCGCGGGCTCAACCAGTTACAGCTTATTAAGGATGTAGCCTTGGGGTGCATGCAAATGTTCGGGCTTATCTTTTGTGTGGGGGCTACGGCATTGCTCATACCGCGGGATGCCGAGGACCGCATTTTATACACCATCTTGTGCAAGCCCGTGCCCCGATTTGAGTACCTGCTGGGTAAACTGTTGGGTGTGTGGGGTATCTTGCTTGCCATGGTATTGTTAATGGACGGCATGCTGGTGCTTATCCTCCACCTGCGGGAGGCGGCCCTGAGCACCGAGCTGACAGAGCTTTTGACGAAACAAGGAGCCACAGCAGAGCAAATGCAGCCCTATTTAGCGCAAATTGCGGATGCCGGCAACTCTTGGAACATGCAGCGGGGCATTGTAGCCATGTTCTTGGGCTACGGCGTGCTCACAAGCCTCACCCTGCTGTTCTCCACCTTTACCAGCGGCACCATTGTGAGCATGGTGTTCGGTTTGGGGGCGTACTTTTTGGGTATGTTCCGCCACCAATTATTTGCCGGCATTAACGCCGGGCTGGGGGCGGACGGCACGGGGCCGGGCATGCGCTTTGCAGAGCAGGTTGCCACCGTCATACTACCCGACTTCAGCATCTTCAACGTGGCAGATACCACCTCTGCCGGTGTTAGCCTGAGTGGTGGAATGCTGGGTGCCTTGGTACTCATCGCCATGGGGTATATGCTGCTGCACCTGCTGGTTTCCGCCCTCATCTTTTCACGTAAAGAATTTTAACATATTACGGTTATGGACTGGTCTTACATCATCGCAACGGCAAGTGCCCTGTTTTTAGTGATGGATCCCCCCGGCAATGCGCCCTTGGTGCAAGGCCTGTTGCAGAATGTTGAGCCCGGGCGGCGTTTCTCCATTTTGCTCAGAGAAATGCTCATCGTGCTGGTGTTGCTCTTTTTGTTCTTCTTTTTAGGGGAAGAGATTCTGGGGTGGCTGGGCCTGAGCAGCGGGTCCCTGAACCTCACGGGTGGCATCATGCTCTTCCTGATTGCCGTGGGCATGGTGTTCCCCTCCGTCGCCTCGCATGATCCGCAGGCTCACCCCGCAGAGGCAGAGCCCTTTATCGTACCTGTGGCCATGCCGCTTATTGTGGGGCCGGCTGTTATTTCTCTCATCATGATGCAGGCTGCAATGTCTGCCAACAACAACATGGTTACAGAGGGTATACTGGCCATGTTGCTGGCATGGGCGGCGGCCTCCCTGTTGCTCTTTTTCTCCGGCAAACTGCTTGATTGCTTGGGCGAGAAAGGCACCGTAGCCCTCACCCGCCTTATGGGTACGGTGTTGGTCATGATAGCCGTGCAAATGGTACTCAACGGCATTACAGCCTACATTAAATCTTTGCCGAGCCTCTTGCAATGAGTGACGATGTAGAGACATTGGCTGCTGCGGGAGACCCTAACGCCTGCATGCACCTGGCAAAACGCCTCATGCGCGGCCGTGGCGGCCCCCGCAACTATGAGCGCGCCGTGCAGCTCTTTGACATTGCTGCCCGCGCCGGGGATGCCGATGCCCTCTACCAGCTCGGTAAATGCTACCTCAAGGGCATAGGCTGCCCGCGAGACCCCTCCGGCGGGGTCAGTTGCTTTGAGCAGGCAGCCCGCATGGGCCACTCCGGCGCCACCCTGCGCTTGGGCGAGTGTTTCGAAACAGGCAACGGTGCCCCTAAAAGCCCCGAGCTTGCCGCTTGGTGGTACCGCAAAGCCGCCGCACTCGGTGTCCCCCGCGCCTATGATGCCCTCCTGCGCCTTGCCCGTAAAAGATGAGCTGAAGTACGAAATACGAAATACGAAGTACGAAATACGAAGTGCGAAATAGACTCCTCCGTAAACACCCATTCTTAATTTTCATCATGACATATATAAATATTGACGCGCGCGCGTATACGCGCGTATAATGGCTGCTGTATGACAGATAACACCACGGCCCCAGAGGACACCGAGACGGTAGTCTCCACCGGGGCACAGCAAGAGTACGGCGCGGCGCAAATCGACAAGCTGGAGGGTCTGGAGGCCGTCCGTAAGCGCCCGGGCATGTACATAGGCGATCCTGATGAACGCGGCCTGCACCACTGCGTTTTTGAGGTGCTTGATAACTCCATCGACGAGCACTTGGCAGGCTATTGCACCAAGATTATTATTCAGATTCACGAGGGTGGCACCATCTCCGTTATCGACAACGGCCGTGGTATCCCGGTGGACATTCACCCCAAGTTCGGCATACCCGCTGTGGAGTTGGTGCTCACCAACCTGCACGCCGGCGGTAAGTTCGGGCAAGGAGCCTACAAGTACTCCGGCGGTTTGCACGGTGTGGGTGCCAAGTGTGTGAATGCTCTCTCAGACTTCTTCAAGGCAGAGGTGCGCCGAGACGGCAAGCGCCATGTCATCACCTTTGAGCGCGGTAAGACCACCGAGAAACTGCACGTGGTGGGCACCTGCCCCGAGACTCAAACCGGCACGGCCATCACCTTCCTGCCGGATCCCACCATCTTTACCGACACCACAGAGTTCAAGTTCGACCTCCTGGGCCGCCGCCTGCGTGAGCTCGCCTTCCTCAACCCCGGCCTTGTTATTGAGCTGGTGGATGAGCGCAGCGGCCAAGAGCGCACAGAAACCTTCTACTATGCAGACGGTATCCGCGAGTTCGTAAAACAGCTCGGCGAAAACAAAACCCTTATCACCGCAGAGCCCATCGCCATGAGCGGCGTGCGCCACATTGAAGTGGAATACGACGGCAAAACCATGGAGGACGATGTGATTGTAGACGTGGTGATGCAGTACAACGACAGCGACCGCTACCAGATACAGTGCTACGCCAACTCCATCTTCAACGCGGACGGCGGCACGCACCTCTCCGGGTTCCGCAGCTCGCTCACCCGTGCCATCAATAACTACGCCAAGAGCAATAACCTGCTCAAGGATAAAGACCCCAGCCTCAACGGCGACGACGTGCGCGAGGGCTTGGTGGCCGTTATCTCCGTCAAGATGCCCAACCCGCGCTTCTCCTCCCAAACCAAGGACAAGCTGGTGAACACGGAGATTGAAGGCGTGGTCAGCAGCGTGGTGTATGAGGAGCTCAAGGAATACTTCGAGGAGAACCCCGCCGTGGCCAAGGTCATCATCGACCGCTGCCTCATTGCTTCCCGCGCCCGTGAGGCCGCCCGCAAGGCTCGCGAAAGTGTGCGCAAGAGCGCCATGACCGTGGGCGGCGGTTTGCCCGGTAAATTGGCAGACTGCTCCAACCGCGACCCGCAGAAGTGCGAGCTCTTCATTGTGGAGGGTGACTCTGCAGGCGGTTCCGCCAAGACGGCTCGTGACCGCCGTACGCAGGCTATTCTGCCGCTGCGCGGTAAGATTCTCAACGTGGAGAAAGCCCGTCTGGACCGCGCGCTGGGCAGTGAGACCATTCAGAACATCATCACCGCCATTGGTGCCGGTATAGGCGATGGGGAAGGTGAGGGTTCCTTTGACCTGTCGAAGGTGCGCTACCACAAGATTATTCTGATGGCTGATGCCGACGTGGACGGTGCACACATATGCACGCTGCTGCTCACGCTCTTCTGCCGCCACATGCCGCAGCTGGTGCGTGCGGGCTATCTCTACATTGCCCAGCCGCCGCTCTACCGCGTCATTCACCGCAAGGTGGAGCAGTATGTGCAGGACGAAGTCTCCCTGAACCGCAAGCTCATTTCTCTGGGTGCCGGGGATGTGACCCTGCGCACGCCGGACGGCAGCCAAACTTATGATGCCGATACGCTCATGGGTATTCTGGAGACGCTCATCTCCCTGCAGAAGTATGAGGGCAGCGTGGCCAGCCACGGCGGTGATTTCCGCGACCTGCTGCGCCACCGTACCGCCACCGGCAATTTCCCGCAGTATCTGGTGAAGGTGCGCTGCGGCAATGATGAGAAGGTGCAGTATTTTGCCGATATGGAGAGCCTGACGGCGTTCTCTGATGAGAACCGCGACCTCTTCCTCTTCGGTGAGCCGAGCGAGGAGGAGCTGGCTGCCAATCCGCTGCCGGTGCGTGAGGGCCCCAGCCGCCGTGCCCTGCTGCATGAGCTGCACGAGGCCAAGGCCATCACCCGCGTGCTGACGCGTCTGGAGGAGCTGGGCATTGCCGCTGATAAGCTGTTGAGCGATGATGCCCCGGTATTTGAACTGGTGGAAAATTCCCGCAACGTGGTGACTGCCATCAACTACGTGCCGGACATCCTGACCAAGGTGCTGGAAATCGGCGGTCGCAGCGTGAGCATCACCCGATTCAAAGGTCTGGGTGAAATGAACGCCAAGGACCTGTATGACACCACCATGGACCCGGAGAAGCGCGAGCTGCTGCGCGTGCGTCTGGATGATGACAACGCCGTGCAGGCAGATAAGATGTTCACCATCCTCATGGGTGACCTGGTGGAACCCCGCCGCCGCTTCATTGAGGATAATGCCCTCAACGTCCGTAACCTCGATGTGTAACCCCCAACCCTTTTTACCTGAATTATGAGTGAAACAAGAATTCGCCCGGTAGACGTGGCAGAGGAGGTTTCCCGCAGCTTCCTGGACTACTCCATGTCGGTCATTATCTCCCGCGCCCTGCCGGATGCGCGTGACGGTCTCAAACCCTCCCAGCGCCGCGTGCTCTACGCCATGCACGAGCTGGGGCTGGTGCCCTCCAAGGGGACGGTCAAGTGCGGTCGTATCGTGGGTGATACCATCGGTAAATACCACCCGCACGGTGATGCCTCTGCCTACGGCACGCTGGTGAACATGGCGCAGTCCTGGTACATGCGCGATGTGCTGGTGCTGGGGCAGGGTAACTTCGGTTCGCCGGAAGGTGACCCGCCCGCTGCCTACCGATACACGGAGGCCAAGCTGAGCCACCTGGGTCTTTCCCTGATGGATGAC
>SUVJ01000094.1 GCA_015062045.1 Akkermansiaceae bacterium | reverse complement strand
CGGCCTTCATCATTATGCGCGTCAGCGCATTCTTCACAACGCCGTAGGCGTTCTTCATGATGCACCGCAGGTGCATTCTTCCCTAGCCGCCAAAGGCGGCTTCTTCACTACTCGCGCAGCGAGTATAAAAACTATGTTTCAAAAATTCCCTTTATCAACTCGCTTGCGCTCGTCATGAAGAATGCGCTGGCGCGCATAGTGAAGAACGCCTGACGGCGTAATGAAGAAGCCGCATGCAGCGGCTCATGAAGAATGCGCTATCGCGCATAATGAAGAAGCACCTGCCAGCGGCTCATGAAGAATGCGCTGGCGCGCATAGTGAAGACCGCCTGCGGCGTAATGAAGAAGCCACCTGCGGTGGCTTATGAAGAATGCACCTTACGGTGCATCATGATATGACAAGGTACAATACCTATACCCGAATAAAACAAGACTGTAAAGCATGTTTTCTCTTGTCATTATGGCATGAGCGTGATATACTCGCCCGCGGAAAAAATGGCAACTGTTTCACCATATTTGAATCCTGACTGGCCGGATGCCGTGTGGGATGTATCCGGCGCGTTCGTAAATGACCGCGAGTTGATAGCGTTCCATGATTTTTGCAAGCTGTTGCTCAATTTTGAGCCGTTCAATATTGTGCACGGTGCGCCGTTATGCACATGGAACAGCGGGCGCGTGCTTAAGCATTTGATGTGTGATGCGGAGGAGATTCGCGCGGCGGGGCTGGAGTACGAGAAACGCAACATTGCCATGTATTACACCTTCACTAACCTCAATTTAAAGCAGGAGCACATGAAGGACCCGCTGGGCAATGCCATGTTGGTATTTTCCCAAAACCACAACCCAACCAAGCGCAATGCCGTTATTATGGCCAGTGATGCGCTTTATGAGCACGTGCGCAAGGAGTACCCCAAGCTGCGCACGGTTTCCAGTATCCTTAAAATTACCAATGGAGGCGGCAAGGGCAAGTTGGATGTCTATAAACGCTTGGCTGATCAATATGACGAGGTGATGGTGCACCCGGACGATGTGCTCAATTATGACCTTTTGGAGCAAATTGAGGACAAAGAGCGCCATATTCTGCTGGTGAATGAGTACTGCATACGCCATTGCCCGTTGCGCCCTTACCACTACAGCTCTTTGTCCGACATGGCTCTCAACTACTTCGGCTATGACGGCTCAGACTTTGATAAGCGCCAAAACAGCAACGGCTGCAAGGATATGGGCACCCTGCTGACGCATGAGAAACACAGTGTGCTTGCTCTTACGGTGGAGGAGATTAAACGCTTGAGAGACATGGGGTTCCGCCACTTCAAGATGCAGGGGCGCGGCCATGCCAACGGCTCATCCATTCTGTTTGATTTATTGCGTTTGGTGCTTCGTAATGACGGGGCGGATGAAAATGCCATGCATGCTATCAGCCAACGCTTTTGGGAATCCATTTTACCGCATCAACCCGCATGAGCTCAATTATAAAACCCGTTACGGTAGAACAATTAATGTTTATGGTGGATAACCACCTGCCCAAAACTCAGTGGACTTTTGGCGGGGCTTTTCGCTTTGATTCATCATTGAACGTTGTTATTGAAAACTTGGCAAAGAGCTTTCCGTTGCGCAAACCGTTCAGTGTAGCGGGGTGCCCGGCCTGCAAGTGGTCTTTGGATTGGTATACGGAGCGGCGCCCCATGAGCTTGGCCACGTTCTCCGCCACGTTGGAGAAATATGCCGCTCTCAATGTGGGTGTGATGCTCACCTTTGATAATCCGTTTATAACGGAGGATATGCTTAACGATACCTATTGCTCTGCCTTGGTGAACGAGCTGTACCGCTGCGACCGCGTGCGTAAAAACAGCGTGTGCGTGGCCAGTGATCGCCTGGCTGCCCGCATCCGCGAGCTGTGCCCCAAAATGATGGTATGCTGCCACCCCAACCGCCTTGTGGCAGAGCAGAACCGCCGCACCCCGGAGCTTTACAACAAACTGGCGGATATGTATACCAACGTGTGTCTGCACCCGGTGGATGCCACTCGCCCGGCCATATACTCCAAGTTGGAGCACCCCGAGTATTTCTCCGTGGTGGTAAATGACCCGCTGCCCCGCAACTCTGCCTTGCGCCGCGAGCACTTACGCCTGCTTTCAGAAATTCGCAAAGACCCCTACAATGCAGACCTTTGCCTGCGCCGTGCCCAAATGGTGGAGCGCGATGGCTGGCACGCTGTGGATGCCTCTGCGCTGCGCCAAAAGGCTACCTGCAACCTCACCCGCAATGAAACGGCTGCGCTGTATGCCGCCGGGTTACGCCATTACATTGTGCAGGGCAACCAGTTCCGCAATGAAATGACGTTGCTGTGGGATATTTTCCGCTGTACGCTCGATTATGGCCCTCAACTCAGCAACAAATCTGCGCTCATTGCCAGCTCGGTGATGGCGGCTTTCGGGACACCTAAGAGTGAGTTGCCCAGTGGCCTTAAAACATTTAAATTTACAAACTACGAATAAATATGAAGAACACCCGCATTTTTTCATCCGAATCCGTTGGCGAGGGGCACCCCGACAAGGTTGCAGACCTTATCTCTGATACCGTGGTGGATGCCTGCTTGGCGCAGGACCCCGCCAGCCGCGTAGCCTGCGAAACCCTTGTAAAGGATGGCCATGTTATTTTAGCCGGAGAAATCACTACCAAGGCCGTGATTGACTACGAAAGCCTGGTGCGGGATGTTGTGCGCTCCATCGGCTATGCCACCCCGGCAGATGACGAGGTGTTTAACGCCCAAACGCTTGATGTTACTAATTACCTCTCCACCCAAAGCCCGGATATTGCCCAAGGTGTGGATGCCTGCGCTGCAGAGGGTAAAGACGGCGCAGAGCAGGGCGCAGGGGACCAAGGCATCATGTTCGGTTACGCCTCTAACGAGACGCCGGAGCTCATGCCCGCCCCCATCATGTTTGCCCACCGCATCATGATTGAGCTGGCGCGCGTGCGCCACAGTGGTGAGGTTGCTTGGCTGCGCCCCGACAGCAAGAGCCAGGTGGCCGTGGAATACGGTGCCAACGGCAAGCCCACCCGTATTCTTAACGTGGTGCTCAGCACCCAGCATACCGAGGATGTCTCCATAGACACCATCCGCTCCTTCTGCGAGGCCCTTGCACGCCGTGTGCTGCCCGCAGAGCTTATTACGGAGCAGACGGAGTTCTTTATCAACCCCACGGGGCGCTTTGTGATTGGTGGCCCGCACGGGGACTCCGGCCTCACCGGACGCAAGATTATTGTTGATACCTATGGCGGCATGGGGCGCCATGGTGGTGGCGCGTTCTCCGGCAAGGATTGCAGCAAGGTGGACCGCTCCGGGGCTTATATGTGCCGCTGGGTTGCTAAGCATATTGTGGCTGCCGGCTTGGCAGACCGCTGCGAGCTGCAGGTGGCCTACGCCATCGGTAAGGCATCCCCCGTATCCATTATGGTGGATGTTGAAACCTACGGCACCGCCCATGTGGATGAAGCTGTTATCATTGAGCGCGTGCTCAAGGCTTTCTCCTTTAAACCGGCAGATATGGAGAGAGTGCTCGGCCTGCGCCGCCCCATCTTCACCCGCTCCACCAACTACGGTCACTTCACCAAGGCAGACCTCCCCTGGGAGGTGCTCGACCCCGCCCGCATTGCCATCCTCAAGGGGGAAAGTTGAGTAAAGTAAGAAATACGAAATCCGAAGGACGAAATAAGAATCCTTTCTGCAAAAAAAAAGAGCCGCAGTTCATACCCTGCGGCTCTTTTATAACTAAACTTTTGCTCTCTTTAACGGCGGCGGCGTGCTGCCAACCCTGTCAACGCAAGCAAGCTCAGCGTTGCCGTTGTCGGCTCGGGGATGGTTACTGTACCGTAAAGCCCGGTAATGTTATGATAGTTGTTGTTCTTATTTTTTTGTATTTTTGCAACGATGTAAGCAGTGTCATTGCTTAATGTTATGATATTCTCGTCACTAAAACTAGCTGTACCATTGTTCCATGTGGTAGTACTGTAGTATTTTTGATTATCCATGTTGTAGAACACCAAACCTCCATTATCATAATCGCCAACGTTGAGAATAGCAGATGTGATTGTCTCTGCATTCCACATTGTGGAGGTAAGTTGCCTTTCATAGTTATTTCCACCTGCAATACAAGCAGCGATATCATCAGCAACATCAAGCAATGTAAAGGTGACGCCACCGCTGAAGTTTTTCCCTAAATTGTAGATGCCTCCCAAGGTCGCCTTCTTCCCTAATGTGAAATTATTGAGGCCGAGCATGGCACTGCCCAGTGTTAAATTACCATTGACAATTACATGATTAACTGTGCCTTTTACAATTTCATCTTGATTTGACCAATCTTTGCCGATCGTCATTGTCCCATTGACTGTCAGCGTATCAAGCGTTCCGGTAAAGTCCGTAAGTGTGAAAGTTTGTTCTTTGTTTACCGTGATATTTGAATTCGTACCGGCGCTAAGAGAGGAGACCGTGATACCCTCCACATTTTTCTTATTCCCTGAGTTGTATGAAACGGTCATGGTTTGACCATCTTTCATAACTAATGAGTCAATCGTCCCTGAGGTCGCATCTCCGGACATAAGGTTGAATTTGTCGGCTGCTTTTGTTGCATCAACATTGTTGTCTTCATCTTTTTTATTATAGTAGTAGGTGTTATTGGCCCATCCTGCAAAGGCAACACCTGACATGGCAATTAATGCTATAAACGTTATTTTCATAATGATGCACAGCTTGTAAATTTATAATGCCGGATTTTTCCTCGCGCGTGGGATAGTCCTGCACCACGATAGATTATCTCATTCTAAAGGAGATGTACAGCCTAATTTTTGTTTTTTTGATATTTTGGGCAATTTTATAAAAAAAAAGAGACCGAAAAAGAGAAAATATAACAAAACGCAAACATGATATATTGAATGTTATGCAAAAAACAGGGATGCGCTTCTCCTTTAGAATGAGATACACCGGCACCTGACTTCTGCTCGAGGTTATATATTCCAGCGCGCGAGGAAACTTGAGCTGTAAGTTAAAAATAAATAACAACATCAAAAACATGAAAAAACACTTATAGCACTTATGGTATTGGCCGGTGTTGCAGCCGCCGAGAACTTTACATACGACAACCTTTTTAATGAAAACGGTTGGACTGCGGGTTCACTGCGTGCTCGAAATGCCTACGCAGTAGAAAATGGGCAAGCTTCGCTTACCAACAGCAACTGGGGGCAGGCATGGGCTAATTATACATTGAACCACAACATGACGGAAAAGTCTGATATTGAGTTCAGCATTACGTTAAATGTAAAAAATACAAGCGGTTCCTTCCTCTTCTTCTTAGAAACGGATACGAATGCTTACCTGATTGGTAAAGATTATGAAGAAACAGACGCAAATAAGGGACTCGATAACGGTTTGGGAATCTGGTATGATAAGGGTGAAAAACATCCGTATAATACCTACGCGTTTGGCACACAATTGAGGTGGGATGAAAATACTTATCAAGATGATAAGCCCGTAACAGATCAAAATAATCTGGCACAGGGCGTTATTGTTGCGAATACCCCCATTACGCTTGCCGGTATCATTGCTTGGGATGGCGATTCCTATAACATGAATCTTTCTATGGGAGATGTTAAGGTAGATTGGGATTTGGGTGCATCCTTCAATTTGCAGAAGGTTGGTTTTTGGGGTGATGGTGCTAATGAGACAGATAATGTTGTGTGGAGCGACCTTAAGATTTCTACTGTTCCCGAGCCGACCACGGTAACGTTGAGTTTGCTGGCATTGGTCGGTTTGGCCGCGCGGAGACGTCGCAAGTGATAAAGCGAGAGAGTCTTGATTTTACCCCGCAGGGTCTGCAGAGTGCAATCCCTGCGGGGTTTTTACGTGTTGTGAAGACACACGTATAATGAAAACGTAATTTAATAGAAATGCGATTTTTATTATACTACGCTTTTTGACGTGTCTTTTTTGGTTGAGTTGCACGTAAAAATAAACATAATTGCATAAAAATGTGTATTCTCATGAAATTATATTTTCATTATAGTGTTAAATGTTGTTTAAGTGCATTAATATAAAAGGATTGTATTGCATTATATTTGAATTTACAGTCAAAAAAGACGAGATGAACGGTGAAAATGGGCGAATCCGGGTGAGAAAAGGGCTTAAATTTTCGTACGAAAATAAGCATAGTTTCAAGAAAATGGCATTTTCATGAAATTATGTTTTAATTATGCTTGCTAAGTTCAAGGCTGTGGTGTATATTACTGCTCAAGATGGAAACGACAAAGCCCATATTTGATGAAATAGAGCTGTATGGCTTATTAAACCAAGTAAACCCGTGGTGGAAAAACGAGCGGGTAAGCGGAGAATTGCCGGAGCTGAAGCGCCAAGCATTTTACGATGTTTTGAAAACATTAACCCACCCGGATATACGACGCTTTGCCATATTGAGCGGGGCCAGGCGCGTGGGTAAGACAACTGTCATGCGACAAGTGATAGCACACTTATTGGAGCAGGGCGTGCCATCTGACAACATATTATACATATCTTTCGACAACCCGGTATTTAAACTGAGCGGTTTAAGAGCCGTATTAGATGCTTACCGTAATACGCTTTACAGAGGTGGCACATGCTACTATTTTCTGGACGAAATACAATATGCTGAGGATTGGTCTCTGTGGGTAAAGACCTTGTATGACCATTACCCGGAGGTGCAGTTAATGGCCACAGGTTCCGCCAGCCCGGCGATAGAACGCGGTGCCTCAGATAGTGGTGTGGGGCGTTGGCGAGTGTTCCGCATGCCTACTATGCTGTTTAGAGAGTATTGCGAGCTTCAGGGGGTGCACCCGGTGGAGGGTGAGTTACCCGGTATAGAAGCTATCCCGGAAATGTCAACTTCAGATTTCAGTAAGTTGATGACGCAATTGAGCGGACTGACTCCGCATTGGTACCATTATTTGCAGCAGGGTGGTTTTCCGGAGCTATTGAAGTTGAAAGATGAAGAAACGGTATATAGTCTTTTGAGAGAGGATGTAGTGGATAAAGTGCTCAAGCGGGACGTGCCGTCTCTGTTTGATGTACGTAATCCGGTGCAGCTCGAAAAGATCTTTTTGTATCTGTGCTTGCATTGTGGTAGCATATTTAATCTGGATACCATGAGTAGCGCGCTGGGAACCTCCAAGCCGACGCTATCCCGGTATATGAGCTACTTGCAGGATGCGAATCTTATTTATGTATCCCGCAACTTATGTGCTACGGGTAAAAAGGGGCTGAGTGCTCAGCCTAAGATATACATTGCAGATGTAGCCATGCGCAATGCAAGCTTGATGCGTTATGCACCCATGAGAAATGAAACAGATATGGGGCTGATGGCAGAATGCACTGTGTATAAACATTTTCACTCTGTTTATGCCAAATATGGGGATGTAGGCTTTATGCGTAGCGGTGCTAAGGGAAAAAATGAAATTGACATAGCCGTCGAACAGCATAACGGCAAGCGCATTCTTTGCGAGGTGAAGTATCGTAATGATTCTGAACTATCTGCACAGGATGCTATTATTTCTGCCTGCCGTAAAGGGCAAAATGACCTTTGTTTGCTAGCCACCAAGAGCCCTCATGACTTTGGTCGAATAGAGCCTCCGGGCTCGGTGCCTTTATTCCGTATACCCTCCGCTGCGCTTTGCTATTTGCTTTGAGTCTGTTGTTTCGGAAGGAGGATTCCTCGGGGCAAACGCATTAGGCAATGAACCCTGTAAGTCCATTATTTACCAATGTACAATTTACCATTTACAATTTTCTAATAAAACATCGGCCCTGAGTGCTGCACGATGTTTTATGGCCTCAGCATTGCGCAAAAACATGTTTCTCTCGCTATGTAGCCGGGAAAAGATAAGGCCTTATGTTTGGCCTTCTGCGGCTGAATATTTATATAAGAGATTGTAAAATCAATAACTTTGTAAATTGTAAATGGTAAATTGTCAATCTGAAGAAAGTGTCATAATCCTAATGCGTTTTCTCCCCCCCCC